>JBCDKH010000044.1 GCA_038746835.1 Planctomycetota bacterium
CGGCGCTTCGATGCTCTGGGCGATCGCCAACTTCGAGACACTCGTCGGGCTGGTTCTCATCGGCACGATCGTGCTGCACTGGTGGCCGATTGCCAGAAGTGCCAGTGGCATGCGCGGGCTGCTCGGCGCGGTCGGCCTGACGGTCGGCATCGTGCTGGTCAGTCTCGACCTGTGGCGTCTGCTCGACAGCATGAACATCTCGCCCGTCACGCGTCGTGCTGGCGTCTCGATCTGCTGGGCGGTAATTGCCGTCGGCCTGGTGGTTTTCGGACTTCGACGTCGCGTCGCCGCCCTTCGCTACTACGGACTGGCTCTGATCGCCGTGGCGGCGACGAAGGTGCTCGTCTACGACCTGGCGACCGTCAGCCGCGGCTGGCGAACCATCTCGTTCATCGTCGTCGGCCTGCTCATGATCGGCGTGAGCGTCGCCTACGCCACCTTCGGCCCGAGGCTGCTCGCCAGGCACACAGACGATCAGCCCCAGCCGACCTCGTGACAGCCGACGTGCCATCTGGCACGCTGTCGCCATGGCGGAGCCGCTTCGTCCAGACGATTACGAACGGCTCCGACGTCGCGCGGCCAGGCACTCTCGACGGATTGGCGAGGCCGACGACCTCCTGCACGATGCGCTGCTCGTCGCGACATCACAGAGTCGACTGGATCTGGCCGGCGAAGATGCGGGCTGGTTCGAGGGCGTCCTGAGGCGACTTGCGATGAAGCAGGCGCGGACGAACGTCCGACGTCGCGACCGTGAGTCGAAAGCCGTTCCGGTCGAACGGACGCCCACGCCTCGGCCGCAGCGTCGGCTGATTCGCAACCTGCCGCCGGCGGCCCGGCGTGTGGCCGTTCTCGCGTTGGCTGGCATGACGCCCGACGAGATCAAGCACGTTTGCCAGCTCTCCGACGCCGCGTATCGCCAGCGACTGACGACCGTCCGCAAGGCATGGCAAGGCCAGTCGTTCGAGGAGCAAGAGCCAGTGGCCGAGGACGAACTTGATGTCGGGCTGATACGGCAGGCTCTGCTCTCGCCCGTCCGTCGACGCGGGCACCACACGATCGGCAGCCACGATCCGGACGGCAATCTTTTTCTCGTCACACAGATTTCTTCGTCACAGATCAACCGCCCGCGGGAACAAGACGGGTGAAGGCGGCACCCGCGTCGCCTCGAACGCATCACCACAACGGAGCACCACCATGTTGGATCAGTACGGCGTCACCGGAATCGTCCTCTTCGTCCGCGACTACGAACGGGCGGCCAACTTCTATCGCGAGTCGCTCGGCCTCGATATCGCCATCCACGGCGAGGGCGAGGAGCGGTTCATGATGGGCCAGGCCGGGAAAATGTCGCTCATTTTCTTCGAAACGCCAGAGCCCAAGGCCCCGATCCCGGTCTTCGGCCTGGACGACGGCGGCATCGACGATGTCGTTGCCAGACTCATCGAGCAGAAGGCACAGATCGTCACGCCCGTCAGCCACGCCCCCGGCGGATGGACCGCCGACTTCGACGATGGACACGGCAACCTGCTCAGCCTCTACCAGGAGGCGGACAAGCCGCGGAAGCGGTAGGCTGCCGGGCCTTGGTCGACCTCGCCCAACCGCTCTCTGAACTCGACGGCGTCGGCCCGAAGACAGCGGCGGGTCTGCGAAAACTCGGTCTGCAAACGCTCGGCGACCTCGTCGATTACCTGCCGCGTGACTACCGGTTCGAGTCGGCAGAGCGTGGCGTGGACGAGCTCGTCGCCGAGCAGATCCAGACGGTTCGCGGCGAGGTTGTCGCCTGCGACTTCATCGCCGGCCGGCCGCGGAGTCGGTTCGAGGCGACGGTCAAGGATGAGCGAACCGGCGGTGCGCTGGCGTGCGTCTGGTTCAACGCCGCCTGGATGCGCAACAAGCTCACGCCCGGCATGCACGTCCGCGTCCGCGGCAAGGTCCGTCACTTTCGCGGCCTGCCGCAGATGGCCAACCCGAAGTGGGAACTCGTCGACGACGAGACCGAAGCCGTCGAGGATGACACTTTTCGCCCGATCTACGCCGCAACCGCCGGGCTGCCGAGCGAGCAGATCGAGCGACTCGTCGCTGACCACCTCGACGCTGCCAGCCGCGCGATCGTGGAGTGGCTTCCGGCTGAGCTTCGCGAGCGACACCACCTCGTCGATCGCGGCGAAGCGTACCGGCTGATCCATCGCCCACGCCACGCTGCCGACGCCGCCGAGGGGCGCAGGCGAATGGTCTACGACGAGCTGATCCTGCTGCAGCTCGCCCTGGCTCTGACCAAGCGGCTGCGTGAAGGCCGAATCACAGCACCGGTCTTCCGCATCGACCGTCGACTCGACGAGCGGATTCGACAGCGCTTCCCATTCGACCTCACGGCTGCCCAGCAGAACGCGGCGTACGAGATCGCGGGCGACCTGAAGAAGCCGGTGCCGATGAACCGCCTCCTCCAGGGCGACGTCGGCAGCGGCAAGACCGTCGTCTCGCTCTACGCGATGCTCCTCGGCGTCGCCAACGGCATGCAGGCGGCCATGCTCGCGCCGACGGAAGTGCTCGCCAGCCAACACGCCAGGACGCTCTCGCAGTTCCTCGACGGCAGCCAGGTGCGCGTCGAGCTGCTCACCGGGCGGCTCAAGAAGGCCGAGCGCGACGCAGTGCGGCGCGACATTGCCAGCGGCGAGATTCACCTCGCCGTCGGCACGCAGGCGTTGCTGACGGACGGCACCGACTTCGCCAACCTCGGCCTCGTCGTCGTCGACGAACAGCACAAGCTCGGCGTCCGCCAGCGCGGCCACCTGAAGGACAAGGGCCACGCACCGCACTACCTCATCATGACCGCGACGCCGATTCCGCGGACGCTGGCGCTGTCGAACTTCGCCGACTTCGACGTGACGACGATCGACCAGCTTCCGCCGGGACGTCAGCCGATCGAGACCCGGCACCTGGAGCCGCGCGACGCGAAGAAGGCCTACGCGTTCGTCCGCACTCAGGTCAAGCGCGGCCGGCAGGCGTACGTCGTCCTGCCGCAGATCGGCGACGGCGAGACGAGCGACGTGAAGTCGTTGCAATCTCACCTGGAGCATCTTGAAAAGGGCCCGCTCGCCGGGCTGAAGCTCGCGCCGATGCACGGCCGGATGAAGGGGCCGGAGCGCGAGGAGGCGATGCGGGCGTTTCGCGCCGGCGAGGTCGATGTGCTGGTCGCGACGACGGTGATCGAGGTCGGCGTCGACGTGCCGAACGCGACGGTGATGGTCATCGAAGAGGCGGGACGATTCGGCCTGAGCCAGCTCCACCAGCTCCGAGGCCGAGTCGGCCGCGGCGGCGACAAGAGCTTCTGCGTCCTCATCGCCGACCTGCAGACGCCCGACGCCCGCGAGCGGATCGACGCGATGGTCCGCACGACCGACGGCTTCGAGCTGGCCGAGGTCGACCTCAAGCTCCGCGGCCCCGGCGACTTCTTCGGCACCCGCCAACACGGCCTGCCACCACTCAAGGTCGCGGACCTGACCGAAGAGATGGACCTCCTCCACGACGCCCGCGAAGACGCGCTCAAACTGCTCGCCTCCTCCCCACGCCTTGACCGCCCCGACCTCGCCGCCTTGCACGACGAGCTGCTTCGCCGCTACGGCGAAACGCTTGATCTTGCGTTAGTCGGGTGAATCAGGGCGGGGCTCAAGTCGATATCGCCGAAGCTGGTGAAGTAGTACTGGAGCTTCACACGATTCGGGAAGTCAGGAGGTAAGCCGAACGAGAGCCGTAATCGTGCCGGTCCAGCCAACTTGCCAGTCACCAACTCAGAGCTCCCATCATCTTTCACAAGCAACTCCTCCCAAGGCGACGGTCCACCGACTGCACCATCGCTGTCAGGATCGTTCCTCACGCAAACGACATCATTGTAATCGACAAGCATCAGGTCGCCGCTGTCCCAAAAGGTGAAAATCCCGCTCGATGGGCGTGGGGAAATCGTGCAGTCGATCGTCGTCCATACCAGGGGCACTGCCACGTCGTCCGTCGGCCGAAATCGATCTGGCGGCTCCGCACGCGCGACCGCGTGAACTGTCAGTCCCGCATCCTTGAGAGTCCGACCTTTCATGCGGAAAGGCATCGTCAGGACGTATGAGATCAGTCGTGCGCTCAGTAGTCGAACGGCGACTACCGCGAGGCCCAAGCCTCCAATGATCGCGATGACCGCACCCCACCAAGGCAGAATGATCACCGCGAGAGCGATAAGGCCTGCGACCAGTGCAAAACACACCAACGCGATGACCGCGACCAACGCCAGTATCTTTAGAAGCATCGAGCGTGGATCATGAGACGCGTCTCGTCTGATGCAAGCATCTGCGACTAGTAGTACAGCTTCTTTGATCGGTGAACCAGATCAATGCCTGGTCAGGAGCCCTCTCAGTTCAGTCGTTTTCCTTGAATGCCTGGCGTGCCAGCTTCGCGTAGAGCTGGTCGGCGGCGACGAGTTCGTCGTGGGTGCCGTCTTCGACGACGCGGCCGGCTTCGATGACGAGGATGCGGTCTGCGTTGCGGACGGTGCTCAGCCGGTGGGCGATGATGAAGCTGGTTCGGTTGGCCATGAGGCGTTCGAGGGCTTCCTGGACTAGCCGCTCGCTCTCGACGTCGAGCGCACTGGTCGCCTCGTCGAGGATGAGGATCTTGGGGTCCTTCAGGATGGCCCGGGCGATGCTGAGGCGTTGGCGTTGGCCGCCGGAAAGGCTCACGCCGCGCTCGCCGAGTGGGCTGTCGTAACCGCCGGGCAACTCGCGGATGAAGCCGTCGGCGTTGGCGGCTTCGGCGGCGGCGACGACTTCCTCGATGGACGCGTCGGGCCGGCCGTAGAGCAGGTTGTCCAGCACGTTGCCGCTGAAGAGGAAGCTGTCCTGCTGCACGATGCCAATCGCCTCGCGCAGAGGCTTCTTGCGATAGTCGCGAACGTCCCGGCCGTCGATGCGGATGAAGCCGTCGCTCACGTCGTACAGCCGCGGCAGGAGTGAGACGAGCGTCGTCTTGCCGCTGCCCGACGGGCCGACGAGCGCGACGCGTTGCCCAGCCGGTACGTGGAACGACAGGCCATCGAGCACCCAGCGACGATTCACCGGTGGCGGCCCGGCGAGTTTGCCCTCGCGTGCGAGTCGGCGGCGCTTTCGCTCGAGCTTCATCTGACGCGCCAGCTCGTCGCGTACACGTTGCTTGCGAGCCTTGGTCGACAGCGAGATGAGGTCAGGCCGCTCCGCGTCGACGATCGGCCGGCCGGTCACGGGGTCGCGGTCGCCCTTCTCGTCTTCGCTGGCAAGGCTCGTCAGGCTCTCGGGCGAGTCGTCGTTGTAGCTGAACCGGACGCCGTCGAAGGTCACCTCGCCGTGCTCGGGCGGGTGCGGGTGGGCGTCGGGCTTTTCCCTCACCTTGGGCGTGATCTCGAACACTCGGAACACGCGTTCGATCGAGACCATGCACGTCTCGTAGACGACGTTGATCTCGCCGAACCGCTGGACCGGGAAGTACATGACGGCCAGCGAACCGACGAACTGGATCAGCTCGCCGCTGGTCACGGTGCCGCGGGTGAGCGCGATGTATCCGGCGACGATCGCGACGGCGGCGGTGCCGAGCTTGGTGAGCGACTCGCCCAGAGTCTCCGTGAATGCGGCCAGGCCCTTTTGGTGGAGGACACGGTCGTAGTGCTCTTCGGTGTCGTTGCGGAAGCGGTGCCCCTCGCGTCCCTCGGCAGCGCTGGTCTGGACGAGTGCGATGCCGGCGAGCTGTTCCTGCACATTGCCGCTGATCTTGCCGATGGACCGCTGGACCAGCTTGCCCGCGTGTCGGACCTGAGGCCGAAGCGCACGCAGGCAGAGCAGGTAGATCGGCAAGATCGCCAGCGCGATGATCGTCAGCTCCCAGCTGATGAACAGCAGGATGACGATGCCGAAGAAGATGGCCCCGCAGTCCATCACGACCGCCACCACGCCGCCGTTGACGAGCTGTGCGGCCTGGCTGATGTCGGTGATGACGCGGCTGACGATGCTGCCGGTGCGCTCTTTCGAGTAGAAGTGCAGGCTCAGTCGGTGGAGGTGGCCGAAGAGATCCTGGCGGATGTCGCGGATGACGCGGAACGCCACCTGGCCGGTCAGATACGACCGGAAGAACGTCGCCAGTCCATAGACAACCAGCACGACAATGCTGGCGACCGAGAGCCAGACGAGCCACTCCATCCGCTCGGCATCGGTGAGCACCCCGCTGGAGGCTTCGTTGCGTTCGGCCTTGCCGTCGATGACGTGGTCGGCGACCAGGCCGGTGAGCAGTGGGAAGACGAACTGCAGCGTGAACTTCGACACGCCCGCAAAGACCGCCATCGCCAGGAGCGGCTTGTACCGCAGGATGTAGCCGAAGAACTTGACCAGATGCGGCGGAAACCGCCTGGCGATTCGGCCCTGCGGGTCGAGTCCGTTGCTCGACGGACCGCCGACGAGATGATCGTTAGCAGGCGCAGCGGGGGCGGGTTTGGACTCCGGGGACGCCGCACGGGCGGCGGTAATCGAGGACATGCAGCGGGTTGGCGGCGGCGTCGTGCCACACGCGCTCTCCAAGCTTTATCACTAGCCCACGAAGCCGCACGTGTCGAACAAGAAATTGATGGAGCGCGTCGGTTGATCGAAAAGCACGGGTCGCTGCGGGGCTACGGCCCGCAGCCTGATGTCCGTCGAGTCCAGGACTGCAGGCCGTCGCCCTGCAGCTACCTGACCGATCGAGCGGCTTTGCGATTCGGGGGCTTGATCCGACGGACTAATCTGCTGCGTGGACCTGCAGCAGATGTGTGAACTCGGTCAGCGGGCGCTCGTCGAGACCGACTATCTCCGAGCTGAGGCACTGCTCGTCGAGGCCGAGGCGGTTGCTCTGGAAAGCGGTGACTTCGACACGCTCGGCCGGCTCTACTTCCCGCTGCAGGAAGCCAGGCGTCAACGACGGCAAGTCTGCGGCGAGGGCACCGTCCGGCTCGATCTCTGGGGCGACGAGGCCGATCCGGACGCGATTGTTGAGCGATACCCGACCGGGCAGTTGCTGGTCGCCGGCACCGCCGATCTCGGGCCGGCACTGCGTGTCCGGGAGCTAGCCGAGGAGCGCGGGCTCTACCTGGAGACGTATCTCGCCGCCGCCTACCCGATGACCGACGACGGCCGGGTGATCGTCGCGATTGTCCCGACCGCAGACGTCGAGCTGCCGCCGGCGGAGATCGCTTTGGCCACCGGCCCGGCCGGACTTCTGCGCCGCTTGCCGCCCTTTTCGCTGGTTCTGGCCGACGATGAGCTGCCCCGCGGCGAGCAGGCCGGCTCACCAGACACGTTTGCTCAGACCATGCACCTGTGGGAAGAGCTGCACCTGCCGTTCCTCACCGCTGCCCGCGACACGCGCGATCCGGAGCGACGCATCGAGGCCTATCGACGCTGCATCGCAGTCGACTACGCCTGCGAGAAGGCCCACCAGTGGCTGGCGGACACGGCCTTGTCCGTCGCCCGCGGGGCTCGGTCGTAGCGTCGGCCATGGCTCCAGCAGCACGTTCGTTCGGAACCACAAGCGACGGCACGCGCGTCGACGCCTTCACGCTGGCCGCTGGCGATCTGGAGATTGAGGTGTTCTCGTACGGGGCGACGCTCCGGACGTTCTCGCACCGCGGAACCGACGTCACGCTCGGCTACGACACGCTCGAGCCGTATCTCGGCCGGCATCCGTTCTTCGGCAGCACCGTCGGCCGGGTGGCGGGACGCATCGGCGATGGCACTTTTGACCTCGACGGGCAGCGATACGAGCTGGAGCCCAACGAGCCGCCGGCCATGGTCAACCATCTCCACGGCGGCAAGACCGGCTGGGACATGAAGGTCTGGGACGCCCAGGTCGACGGCGAGGCGGTCCGGTTCTCGCTCGTCAGCCCGGACGGTGACAACGGCTACCCCGGCCGAGTCGAGGCGAGCGTCACCTACCGGCTCGACGAACGCGGCTTGCAGCTCGACTACGAGGCGACCACCGATGCCCCGACGCCGATCGCTCCGACGAACCACGCCTACCTCCACCTGCTCGGCCACGACGCCGGCACCATCGGCGGGCACGCGATTCGGCTCGATGCGGATCGCTACGCCATGATCGACGACGCGTTCCGGTTCACGGGCAAGTTTGCCTTCGTCGACGGTCGGGCCGAAGACCTCAGGCAGCCGGCGAGCATCGAGGAGCGCCTAGCCGGCTTCTTCGGCCGGCACGGCAGCATGTACGTCCTCAATGGTTCCGCCGGAACGCTCCGACCGGTGGCCGAGGTGGTCTACGAAGGTGCCCGTCGTCGGCTGGCTGTCGCGACGACCGAGTCGTGCCTGCAGCTCTACACGGGCGTGATGCTCGATCCGCACGCGGCCAAGGATGGGGCTCGCTACGACGCGCTCTCGGGCTTTTGCCTCGAAGCGCAGGCGTTTCCCGATCTGATGCACGACCTGCCTGCCGATGGTCCGTCCCGCTGCATTCTGCGTCCTGGCGAGGTTTATCGGCAGACGACCCGGTACGACCTGGGTGATCTGTAGCGGCATCGCCTCTCGCCCGGAGCGGGTGCTGGCGTTACACTGCCCTCCCGCCGCTGCGTTGGGCCTTCTGGCTGACTCGGCGGTCCCGCCTCCTGGTCCGAGGCGTCGCCGGGTTCTGCCGGTGTCGCATTCGGGCGTCGATCCGCCACCACCGGACGCAAGCTGCTCATGCCCCTGCCTGCCCTGGACTTCACACTGTCGCTCGTTCCGGTCGCCCAGGCAGTCGACCCGTCGACCTTCGGACCGTTCACGGCGTGGTGGAAGATCGCGATTCTGCTGCTCTTGCTGGTTGTCTGGCTCCGGACGATGCAGTGGTTCGACAAGGACGCCCCCGCCGCCCGGCTGCCGCGGGAGACCATCAACGTCGGCGAGTGGGCGCTGCTGGTGATCGCACTGGCGTCGGTGTTCTTCGTGCCGACGTTCGTCGTCGCGGCAGGGGTCTTCGTCGCCCTGCTGCTCGTCGGCATCGGCGGTTACCTCGTCTGGCGCAACACGACGGTCGGGCTCGAGGACATCCCCGAGCAGATCGGCGAGTTCTTCAAAGACCTGTTCACTTTCAAGAAGGGTGAGAAGGTCAAGGAGAAGGAAAAAGAGGCTGCCATCGCGTCGGGCAATGTCACGCTTACCGACAAGCGTGGCGACAAGCATGCCCCCGACTCCGACGACGAAGAGGCCGTCGCCGGCTTCGAGACCGCCCACCGAATGCTCGTTTCGCCGCTCGAACGCAAGGCCGAGCGGATTCAGATCGTCCAGATCGCCCCGCGCCCGGCGACGGCCGAGACACCCGAGCAGCAGCGGTACGGCACGAAGATGACCGTCGACGGTGTCGACCACGCCGGCTCCGCCTTCGACGCCGGGTCGTCCGTCGAGGCGATCGCGTACCTGAAGGCACTGGCCGGGCTCGACACCAGCGAGCACCGCAAGGTCCAGAAGGGCAAGTTCAAAGGCCGAACCAGCGACACGCACTTCGAGCTCGAGCTCATCACGCGTGGCACGCGGCACGGCGAAACCGCGACCATCGAGGTCAACCCCGGCGACCGCTACAAGACCAAGGCCACGGCCCTTGGCATGACGTCCACCCAGCGGGAAAAGCTGGACGAGTTCGTCCGCGGCGGCGAGGGCGGCCTCGTCCTGGCGGTCGCACCAGAGGGTGGCGGGCTCGACTCGATCATGTACGGCCTGCTGCAGGAGCACGACGCCTTCACCCAGCACATCGTCACCGCCGAACGCTCGATCCTCCGCGAGATGGAGGGCATCGCCCAGACGGCCGTCGGCGAGAAGCCAGACGAGCACGCAAGCCAGTACTCGTGGCTGGCCGACCAGCAGCCCGACGTCATGGTCGCCAGCAAGCCAGCCGGCAAGCAGGCGGCGCACGAGCTACTCCGACTGGTCGCCGAGGAAGGCAAGTACGTCTACGTCGGCATCCGCGCCTCCGACGTCGCCAGCGGCGTGGCGGCGTGGATCAAACAGGTCGGCGACGCCAAGCAAGCGATGAGGCCTGTCAAGATGGTCCTCGCCGGCCGGGTCATGCGGAAGCTGTGCGACGCCTGCAAGGTGCCGTACGAGCCGAGCGAACAGGCGCTGGCCAAGATGGGCGTGCCCAAGGGCAAGGTCCGCGAGCTCTTCAAGGCGCGCACCGAGCCGATGGTCGACCAACGCGGCAACGCGGTCATCTGTCCCTTCTGCGGCGGGCTGGGCTATCGCGGTCGCATCGGTGCGTTCGAGATGCTCGTCGTGGACGACGACGGCCGGTCCAAGCTCGCCAAGGACCCGTCGCCGTCGACCGTCCGCAACCTGCTCCGCAACGTCCGCATGTCGACGCTCAACGACGCGGCCGTCCGACACGTGATCGCCGGCAAGACCGACCTGTCCGAGGTCCGCCGCGTCCTTTCCAACGACGCCCCCGCCCGTCCCGCCGCCAAGGCCTCCGCCTGAGCTTCAACCAAGTCGCGTCATGATTCTCAGCATCATCTGCATCGTCCTGCTCGGCCTGGTTGCGTTCTTCCACTACACGCAAGGGCTCTTCAGCTCCACGGTCTCGGCCGCGTGCGCGGCGATCGCGCTCTTTGTCGCCTTCGGCTACCACGAGACGGTCGCCCTCACCGTCGGCCCCGAGACGCTCGGCTCGTACGGCATGCCGCTGTCGCTGGCAGCGCTGTTCGGTGTGACGTACATGGTGCTCCGGACCGTCCTGGACAACTTCCTGCCCAAGAACGTCCGCTACCCCGTCGTCTTCGACAAGGTCGGCGCAGCCGTGGCGGGGCTGTTCGTCGGCGTGATTGCGTCGGGCGTGCTGGCCATCGTCGCCCAGCAGCTTCCCTTCGGCCAGGCAGCACTCGGCTACAGCGCGTATCCGATCGAGGACGACGAAGTCGGCGCAAACCGCCGAATGGCCGTCCAGTTCTACAAGACCGAGCGCGGCGGCGACACGACCATCGACGTGCCCAACGTCGTCCAGACCGACATCGGCAGCGATGAAGATCGGCAGGCGATGTGGCTGCCCGTCGACCAATGGGTGCTTGGCATGATGCACGCCGTCAGCAGCCCGACCGGCTCACTCACCGGCGCGACCGCGGTCGACGAGGTCTACCCCGGCGGGCCGACCGGTTACGTCGACGCGCTCTTCGGCCGTCGCATCGGCGTTCAGCTGGGAGCTCAGCGCGTCGCGATCAACAACGACGAACGGACCGACGTCCAACTCCACCCGCAGGGCGCGCTCTTCGCCATCACCGTCGGGGAGGACGGCCAGTTCGACGAGCCTCTGCCCGCCGTTGCGGGTGACGACTGGCCCAGCGCCCGCCCGAGCGTCAACAGCCGCTACACGCCCACCAGCGGCACGACGGCCGTCGTCCTGCGGCTGCAGTTCGGCCCCGACGCCGGCGACGGTTACACCCGATTCGGGCCCGGCAACGCGAGGCTCGTCGTGGACGGCGAGCAGTACTTCCCGGTCGGCACACTGGAGTCGTCTCAGCTGTTCGTTCGCCACGCGCCCGACGATCGCCTGCTCGCCCCGCAGGGCGTCGACCTGGTCTACGAGCTGCCGACGAGCTTGACGCAAGGGGCACCTGCCCGTCTGCCAAACAACGCGTTCCTTGAGTTCAAGACCTACGCCCGCGTCGCGCTGGGCGGCCAGCAGATCTTCCGCTACGTGACGGAGTCCGGGAACGCCCAGGTCCTCCGCAAGCAGACGGTCCGCATGAGCATCATCGAAGCGCTCAACCTCGGCGACGCGTCGACGAACACCACGGCTTTTGACGAGATGCGGTCCGCGCTCCCCGCCGAACCACCATCTGCCGCCGAGGCCGAGACGGCGTACTTCGGCGGCGACGAAGTCCCCGAGGGCACCGGCGAGACGACCGTGACGCCTTCGAGCAGTGCGGGCGACTCCGGTGGCGACGACGCACCCGCGGGTGGGAGCAACCCGATGAACACCATTCGCGGAGAGGCAGCCGAACGCGAAAAGATCCTTGGCGGCGAATGAGCCTCCGCCGCGTCAACCTCTACAGCGACACGCAGACCCAGCCCACGCCTGCCATGCGCGAGGCGATGGCGCGGGCGGAAGTCGGTGATGAGCAGCGTCGCCAAGACCCGACCGTCGAAGCTCTCTGCGACCGCGTCGCCGAACTGCTCGGCATGGAGGCGGCGCTCTTCCTGCCCAGCGGCGCGATGTGCAATCTCGTCGCCGTCAAGACACACACGCAGCCCGGCGACGCGGTGATCTGCGAACGTCAGTGCCACATCGTCCGAGCCGAGTGCGGCGGTGCGGCCCTCGTCTCGGGCGTCATGATCGAGGCGATCGATTCCGATGACGGCACGTTCACGGGTGACAACGTTCGCGAGCGGTTCGAGCACCTGCAGCTCGGCCACTACGCCCCGCCGCCGCGACTGGTCTGCGTCGAAAACACCCACAACTTCGCCGGCGGCGTCTGCTGGCCAACCGATCGCCTCAACGACGTCACGTCCACCGCCAAAGACCTCGGCCTCGCCACGCACCTCGACGGTGCCCGTCTCCTCAACGCCGCCGTCGCCACGGGTGAAAAGCCCGCGACCCTCACCGCCGGCTTCGACTCCGCCTGGATCGACTTCAGCAAGGGCCTCGGCGCCCCCGTCGGCGCGGCCCTCGCCGGCAGCCGCGACTTCATCGACCACGCGCGTCGCTACAAACAGATGTTCGGCGGCGCGATGCGTCAAGCCGGCATCATCGCCGCCGGCGCCTTGCACGCCCTCGACCACCACATCGACCGCCTCGCCGACGACCACGCCAATGCCAAGACCCTCGCCGCCGGCCTCTCCGTCATCGATGGCCTGCGCCTGATCCGCGAGCCGCAGACGAACATCGTCTTCTTCGACGTGACCTCCATGCCCCCCGCCGAGTTCGTCGACCAAATGGCCACACACGGCATCGACCTCTCCCTCCTCCACGGCCGCGTCCGAGCAGTGACGCACCTCGACGTTGACGCCGACGGCATCATGCAGGCCGTCACCGCCGCAGCAGCGTTGATGTCTCGGACGTCCTGAGGCATGGCGACCGCGTTGGAGCAATCGCCAGCGTTCGGGTTTTACTCGAAATCGAATTTCCCCTCGCCGTCCACAGTCAGCGTCAATCCCTGGAATGCCGCGGCGACGTCCGGACTGACCGCGATCGCGATGCCGTTGGCGGTCTTTCGCACATAGGTCTCGGGGACCTCGTCGGTCACCGTGAAGTCCCACATCAGACCGTTCGGGCCAGGGAAGAAATCGAAAACGACGACCGGTGCTTCCAGCTCCGGGACACCGCTCAGCCAGCCCTTGAGGCCCTCCGCGGCTTCGTCAGTAACAACCAGCCCCTTCTGCTTGAAACCGCCTGGGCCGAGTCGTGCGAGGTCACCCATCGTCTGCGCGGTCTGCGGGTCGGCCGGGCCGACGCTTGTGGCCTCAAGCAGGCGACGCGGTTGCGGCAAGCCGTTTTCGGCAACGAGACTCTGCGCAACGACGCGATGGAGCGGCGCGAGCACAGTGAAGTGGTCTCGACCGCGTGGCAAGACGACCGTCATGTCGGCTTTGGGAGCCATCGCTGCCATCCTCCGAGCTGCAGCGGGGTACCCGTCGGCAGAGGCGTCCTCGAGCCCGCCCTCGACGTAGAGCACCGGCACCTTCAGGTGCTCTGCAAACGTAATGGGAGACCGCATCTTGGCTTCCTGCAAGGCCGACGTGTCGAAGGGCTCAACCCCGTACCCGCCGAGCCGCAGGGTGACGACATAGTCCGGAGCGCCGCCAACGCACAGGACGCCCGCGGGCACGTCGGTCAAAGCTGCGGCGATGAGTGCAACGGTTCCACCGGTGCTGTGTCCAGCGACGTAGATCTGCTCGGGGTCGACATCGGGACGCGCGCTGACGTGTTCGACCGCGGCCACAAGATCGTCGGCCTCGCCCAGGAACATCTCGGTCTGACCCGGATTGCCGTTGGTTCCGCGAAAGGTGGGGACGAAGACGACGAGTCTGTCACCGTTGTCGCCGGCCTGGAGGTAGGTCGTGACCGTCTGGTCATTCGCTGGGTCAGCCGCCGAAGGATCGAGGATATCTGGCCCCGTCCCGCTGAAACCGCCCGGAACCCAGATAAGCGCTGGCCGCTTCACGCCGTCATCGCGAACTGGCGTGGCGTAGGCGTGCAGATCACCAAGCTCGGCTCGATAGCTCGTCACCACGACGCCGCTCTCGGCCGGCGGTTGAGGCAGCGGCTCTGCGTCGGCATTGATGTCGCGGAAGACTTCGGTCGTGAAGTCGCCGCGCAGGTCGAGGTCCGTCGGCTCCGCGAAAGCCGGCAACGTGAAGCAAGCGATCGCACAGAGCAGGAGGCGCATGAGGAAGACGATACCGGCTGATCGGTCGTGGCGACACGCTGGTGACGTCTGCTACGCCTGCTGCGATTTGGCCGAGCGCAGACGAGAGCCCGGCTAGTGTTCCCGCCCCCATGGCAAAACCCGACCAGTCGTTGGATCTCATCGTCATTGGTGCCGGCCCGGGTGGGTATGTGGCGGCCATCAAGGCGGCGCAGTTGGGGCTCAAAGTCGCCTGCGTCGAGAAGGCTTACCTCGGCGGAACGTGTCTCAACGTCGGCTGTATTCCGAGCAAGGCCCTGCTCGATTCGAGCGAGCGATACGCCTCGGCACAACACCTGGCGGTGCGCGGCATCACCGTCGGCGACGTGAAGCTCGACATGACCAAGATGATGGGCTTCAAGCAGTCCGTCGTGAACAAGATGACCGGCGGGATCGGCTTCCTGTTCAAGAAGAACAAGGTCACCCACCTTGAAGGCCACGGGAAGCTCGTCAAGCAAGGCGACGGTGTTGCCGTCGACGTGGGCGGCAAGGTCTACGGGGCGACGAATGTGCTCATCGCGACGGGGTCGACTCCGGTCGAGCTGCCGGGTCTGACATTCGACGGCAAGCACGTGCTCTCGAGCACAGAGGCGTTGGAGCTGGAGAGCGTGCCCGAGTCGCTGCTGATCGTCGGCGGCGGGTACATCGGCGTGGAAATCGGCTCCGTCTGGGCACGCCTCGGAAGCAAGGTGACGATTGTCGAGTTCGCGGATCGCATCCTGCCGGCCAGCGACGAGGAGATGGCCAAGGGCTTGCTCAAGCACCTCAAGAAGCTGGGCATCGAGTTCCACTTCGGCCACGTCGCCAAGGGGGCCAAGGTGCAAAAGGGCAAAGTCGGCGTCGTCGTCGAGCCCAAGGACGGAGGTGATTCCAAAACCTTCGCCGTCGACAAGGTCATGGTGGCGGTCGGTCGCAAGCCCAACACGGACAAGCTCGGCCTCGACGCGATCGGCGTCGAGACCGACAAGCGCGGCTTCATCGAAGTGAACGACGACTTTTCGGTGAAGAACGCCCCGAAAGGCGTCTACGCCATCGGCGATGTGATCGGGAAGATCATGCTCGCTCACAACGCCGAGCAGGAAGGCAAGACGGTTGCCGAGATGCTGGCCAAGGGGACCAAACCGCACGTGAACTACCCGGCCTGCCCGGCGGTCGTTTACACGCATCCGGAGCTGGCCAGCGTTGGGATGACCGAGGCGGAGGCGGTCGAGAAGTTCGGCAAGGACGGCATCAAGGTCGGCAAGTTCCCGCTCGCCGCCAACGGTCGGGCCGTCGGCATGGGCGAAGCCGACGGCAGCGTCAAGGTCATCGGCGACAAGAAGACCGATCGTCTGCTGGGCGTGCACATCCTCTCGCCGCACGCGAGCGACATGATCGGCGAGGCGACCGTGGCCATGGAGTTTGCCAGCAGCCTCGAAGACGTCGCCCGCAGCTACCACGCCCACCCGACGCTGCCCGAGGCGATTAAGGAAGCCGCAATGGCGGCGGACAAGAAGGCGATCCATATCTGACGAATCTGCCTCGCGAAAAGGCTTGCATCCCGGATTGCTGCCGGTACGCTACGACGACCGCGCCGATCGCCGCCTTACCAGCGGTTGCGATTTTTCGGGATAGAGAGAGACACAACATGAAGCTTGCCACTTTCGCCGCGAGCGTTTCGCTCGCCTCTGTACCTGCGTACGGGCAATTCACTGAGTTCTTCGACGAGGCGTTGTTCCTCGCCGAGCTGGACAGTGTGACCGTTGAAACCTTCGACGGCTTCCTGCCGGGTGACGGCGTCGACGCCGTCACGTTCTTCGACTTCGGAGCGTTCACCGCCGATGGTTTCAACGGCGCCGAGTTCATCGTCGCGGCCGGCGGCAGCTTCGGCGACGTGAACGGCACGAACTTCATCGACGGCTTCGTCGGAGCGACGCCGTCGGTCCGGACGGTCGTGCTGACCTTTGATGATCCGATCAGTGCTCTGGGTGCCGACTTCGTTAGCCCCGGGAGCGGCTCGGGTCTGGCCTTCGAGGTCGGCGGCGTCACCGCGCTCGACACCACGCCGCTCGGCTTCGGCAGCGGGTTTGCCGGCTTCACCAGCGACACGCCCTTCACCGAGGTGACGCTCACCTTCGGCACTGGCACGTCCGCCGCTGAGGTGTTCAGCTTCGACGACCTCGCTTTCGGCACGCTGATCCCTGAGCCCACATCGCTTGCCCTCTTCGGCATGGCCGGCCCGGTTGGCCTGCGTCGGCGTCGCTGAGCCAATGCGGATCTGATTGATCGGCACGCTTTGACAACACAGCTTGTTCGTATCGCCGTCGCCGGGGCGTTCCCGGCATCGGCATTCCTTGCCCGCCAACTCGGCGGCTTCTCTTTGGGAAGAGAGAGACACATGAAGATTGCAACGTTTGCCGCATGCATCGCGGCTACTTCGAGCGCGGCTGTCGCTCAGACGGCCACGCCGTATTTCAGTTCGTTCGAGACAGGGGCCGACGGCTTCGTCGCGACTGGTGACTGGGAGCTGGGCATCCCCGTCGGTTTCGTCGGCTCCAACGCCAGCCTCGAACCGACCGGCGGCTTCGACGGCGACTTCGCCTGGGGCACCGTCATCGGCGGCGACCACAATCCAAGCACCGTCAGCACCCTGTCGCAGGTGTTCGACTTGTCCGGCAGCACCGCGACGACGCTCACGTTCTACGAGTGGTCGGACTCCGGCGGCAACACCTTCGACATTGCCGAGGTGCTCGTCAACGGGTCGCAGTTCTACCTCTCCGACGGAAACTCCCTCGACGCCTGGCGCGAGGTCGTCGTCGACCTCAGCGCCTTCGACGGCGTCTCCAGCGTCGACGTGACCTTCCAGTTCACGACGACGGGCGTTGTCGAACGGACCGGCTGGTACCTCGACAGCATCTCCGTCGCGCCGATTCCGGAGCCGACGTCGCTCGCCCTGCTGGGTCTCGGGGGCCTGATGGGCCTGCGTCGGCGTCGCTGATCGGGCACTGATCTTCTGCAGATAGGTGGGTTCATCTCCCACAGGGGCAGCCGCCGTGCTCGTTCGCGGCGGTTGCTTCGCGCGCACGCATTTCACCAAAGCGTCTGGCACACGCGCTGCTGCACTCCGCGTGCGATGAGCGACAACGGCCACACCGAAAGCGAGCACGAGGACCAGCCACAGCACGCCGAAACCGACTCCGGCGACCCGTCGGCCGACGAGCCGTCGCAGGACTCGGCGTCGATGCCCGTCGGCCTCGGCAGCAGCGTCGTCGCCATGGCGATGCCCCTGGCCGTCAGCATTGCCGGTGCTGTCGCAAGTGGACTGGCGTCTCGTGAGACGCGTCAGGCGGACATCGACCTGGACGCGGGCGACGTCGATACCGACGAGGCCGAGTCGGACGACGAGTCGTGGCTCGACTCGATTCGCGGGCGCCTCGAGACCGCTGGCCAGTCGGCCATGAACGGTGCGGCGAGCGTCAGTGCGTCGGGCCTGCTCGGCAGCGGAGCGAAGGCGGCGGGCGTGGCCGGGCTGCTCCGGGCGATCGGCACGGGCAAGCTCTCCGCCGGTGCGACGACGGCTGCCAAGGCCCTGGTGATGCGGAAGCTCTCCAGCTACCTCGCCGATGGCGCCGCGACGGCCGGACGGGCTGCACTTCGCCATCCCAAGGCCACGGCTGCCGCGTTCAAGGCCCGCGATGCTGCCCACGTCGGCTACGACCGCGTCGTCGATGCCGGACGCGTCCTGCGTCACGGGCGAGGTGCCGTCGCACCGAAGCCGTCTGCGGGAACGGGGCTCGCGACGGGTCTGGCCATGCTCGGCATCGGTGCCGCGGCCGTCTATCTCCTTGACCCGAAGCAAGGTCCCACCCGACGGCAGGCCATTCGCGATCGCGTCTTCGGCAAGCCCGCGACCCGTACCGAGCCCGATCCAGCTCATGCCGAGACCGATCCCGACGTCGATGCCGACGACCTCCAGAAGTAGGGCGCGTGCCCCGGCACCTCGACCCGCCTGAAGCCGCAACGCTCGAACATCGGATGAAACGCCCCCATCGCCGCCGTCGACTCGACGAACGGCGACGGGCACGTCCGCACCAGCTCCCGAACCACCGCCATTGCCAAGCCTGCTCCGCGATAGCCCGGCCGGACGATCACGCGGCTGATCGTCCGCACGTGCTCGTTGCCCCACCGCATCCGCTCGCGATAGGAAATGCCCTTCAGGTCGAACGCGAGGGTCCGGCCGCGATTGCAGATCGTCGGCCAGCTCAGCACCGCCAGCGCCGCGACCACGTCCCCCGGCACGCCCGGCCGCTCGTGACGAATCGCCGCGACCCGGCACCACGTTGCCGGTGGACCGGCGCGATAGTGCCATCGGGCAACCTGCTTGTAATCGCTGGGCCGACCCTCGACCAGACGCCACCGGCCCGGCAACCATGCGGGCGGATGCCACACCGTGCCGGAGGGGCCTTGCGGGCGCGCAGGCTTCTTGGCATAGTCCGGCCCGCCCGCAGGCATGTCGATGGGTGACTCGCTCTGTTTCATGATTTGTAAACCTTGGAGATGATCGCCGTGCTGTCCTCTCGAACGTCCGTCTGTCCGACGTGCTGGTCGCTCGACCCGGCCGCGGGTGCTGTCGCGGAAAAGCCCAAAGTCTGCGGCCAGTGCGGGGCCGACCTGAAGGGCAAAAAGCGTTACCGCGACGGCGACGGCTACCTCTGCGTCGACTGCCACAAGCTCGACAAGAACCGCCGAGTCCCCTGTGCCGAATGCCAGAAGCCGACGCTGCCGGAGAACCTCCAGCCGTGGGGCCCGGTGAGCATCTGCCGCAAGTGCTTCATGGACCACCAGCGCGATCCCAAGACGCGCGTCAACCGCAAGGTCAGCACGCGGCACTTCGACAAGCACCAGAAGAAACAGCTGATCATCCTGGTCTCGATTCTCGGCGCAATCCTGTTGTTCGTCTTGATCAGTTTCCTCGCAAACTGAAGGAAAACGACGCGTTTAGAGGGGGAGCGAAGCGAGTCTCAGGCGCGACGTCCTACCTCCGTTGACCCGGGGCTCGCTCCGCTCACCGCTAAGCGCGCCGATGTCGGAACGAGCGTGTCGACGCTTCACGCTTCGCATCGCACGATCCGGTCCGGTGAGAGTGCGAGCGTCAGGTCGTCGTGGCTCGTCGCGACGACCGCCGCGACGGGAACGCCGACGCGGGCGAGCCTGTCGACCGCCTTGCGAACCGAGCGTGCGACGATGCAGGCCGTCACGCGATCGAGCACCGCGGCGAACTCGTCCGCGACGAGCAGGTGACGCTGCAACGACGTGTTGCCCCGATTTCTCCCATGTTTTCGGATGATCTTCGCCACCGTCAGCGCCAGCCGGAGTCGCCAGCGTTGGCCGTCGGAGAGCTCCATCGGCGAAGAGATCAGCACGCGTGCCTCGCCCAGCCCGACCTGTGCCAACCGGCCTGCGGCAAAGGCGAGGTCCGCCTCGAGGTCGTCGCTGCGGCCGAACTGATCGATGCACGGCAGACGCGACAATCGCAGGCCGGCGACGTCGTGAATCGTGTGCCCGCGACGCTTGGCCTTGGCGACGATCTGCCGAAGCCGCGTCGACTTGCCCCCGCCGCTTGGCCCCGCGAGCAGCGTGATCGTCCCCGCCGCTGGCACCGCTGCGCGTGGCATTCGTTGCAGCGGAATCGACCGGTCTGCCGCAACGCCGAACGCCTCCGCGACCCGGACGACCAGCGGCGAAACGTGCGGTTTATCGGTGAGATTGGGCATTTGAACGAGTAAAGGTCGAACGAAATCACATCTGCTTCGCCATCGCCTGCCGGGCCAGGATCGCCCCGTCGCGTTGTCCCTTGATCCACCCGCGGACGAATTGCATGCGTCGGCGCACGATGGCGGGCGACAGGCGGTGTCGGTAGGCGATGACGTCGATTCGCTCTTTGCGAAGCAGCACGGAAATGCCGATGTCGCGATCGACCGGATCGAGCCGCTCGCCGCCGTGGATGAGCGAAATCACGTCCGGATCGGTCAGTCGACGTCGCAGGCTGATCAGCCGACGCGCGATCACGCCGGCATTGCGGCCGAGCAGCTTGCCCATCTCGCGAACCGTGAGCTTGCGGCGGAGGCTGATGACGACCAGTGCGTGGTCGAATCGCTCCAGGTGCTCCGCTCGCCTGAGGAGCGTTTCACGCTGAATCTCGGGAAGATCGCGCCGGTCGGCGGTCGGCCGCTGGGCGAGGTAATCGAGCTTGACGGGGTCCACCGAGATCGCCATAACAGCACCTGTGTTAGTGCAATGTATGGTATCGTCTAGCGATTGTCAAACACGCGGTTTGAGGTGACCGGTCGGCGGGTCGGCCCGGCCTTGTGGGCTAAGGCCGCCGGGCGTAGCGTCGCCGTCGATGAGCCACTGCCTGATCCTCCGCCATGACGATGCGTTCGGTCCGGGTCGCCTGGTGCCGATCTTCCGCGACTTCGGCATCCCGACCGTCGTCCGCGACGTCGCCAAGGAGGGTCCGCCGGATGACCTCGACGAGGTCCGCGTGCTCGTCCTGCTGGGCGGATCGCAAAGACTTGCTCACGACGGTCGCGACGCCGACGAGTACGGGCCGACACCCGACTGGCTCGCCGCCGAGGTGGAGGCCGTCCGTCCGATGGTCGAACAGGACCGTCCGGTGCTCGGACTGGGTCTTGGTGCCCAGATTCTCGCCGCCGCGGCCGGGGCAGCGCAGCGCCCGCTGACCAAGGGCGAAGGCGACGACGCGGAGCCGGCGCCGTTCCTCGGGTTCGACACGATCCGCCTGCCCTTCCCCGGCGGGACCGACCCGCTGCTCTTCGGCCTGAGCGACGGCACGCCGGCCTTCTTTTGGCAGAAGGACGCCTTCGACCTGCCCAAACTCCCCCCGCCCGCCGGCTACGACCCCGACAAGCCCGGCCCCCCGCCGCCCACCGGGAACCTCCTGCTGAGCAGCACCAGCTGGAACAAGAACGCCGCCTTCCGCTTCAAGAATCGCATTTACGGCCTGTGCTACCACCCGGAGTTCGACAAGCCCGATCTCAACAAACTCTTAAATCAGCGAAGTGGAGTCATCGGCGCAGCTTACGGATCAAACGGTGTGTCCAAAATTCAGGCCGACATTGATAAGCATTATGATCGGTACGAGAGGCTCTCAACGCGACTGCTGACCAA
>JBCDKH010000045.1 GCA_038746835.1 Planctomycetota bacterium
GACCGCATCCGCTGAATCGACCGCCGAGGACGCTTCAACGGCCTGTTCGGCCCCATCTATCGCGGCGGCTTTGGCTGGATCGGGGTCGAACGTCACAACGTGCCACGCCCTTGAAGTGGCGAGGCTGGTGGCGATCGCACCGCCCATGTTGCCGCAGCCGAGGATGGCGACGGTGGGAGGCATGGGGCGGCTTCTCGGTTTTGCAGACAGGGCGGCTGAAGCCGCCCAGCCTCTTAGCCGCTAGAGGGCGTCAGCGTCCTTTTCGCCGGTGCGGATGCGGGTGGCGCTGGCAACGGGGAAGACGAAGATCTTGCCGTCGCCAACGCTGCCGGAGCGGGCGGCTTCGGTGATGGCGGCCACGACGGAATCGCTGCTCGATGCTGGCACGACGGCCTTGATCAGCACCTTGGGCAGGAAGCTGGCTTCGACCTTGGCTCCGCGGTAGGACTCGGTCTCGCCGAGCTGTCGGCCGTAGCCGCGGACGTCCATGACTGTCAGGCCGGTGACACCGACATTCTTGAGGGCCGCTTTGACGTCGGAGAGCTTTTCGGGCTTGATGATGGCCTCGATCATGTGCATCGGGATGCTCCTTGCTGGCGCTGGTGCTGCCGGCGGTGGTCGGCAGGATCGTCGCGCGTCGGCTTGGTCGGCCGAACGTGGTTCTTGTCAAACTCTAGCGACTCGTCCCGCTGACTGCCAAGGCGGGCGACGCTCTCGACGTAGGATGCCACGTCGCCGACCCGACGCGTCGGTCGACTGCCGTTGCGATGACGCCCGAAGACGACCATCCCGCCGCCTCGATGCACGGCCTCGACGTCGAGTCGCTGGTCGAGCTGAGTCGGCCCGCACCATCGCCGATGCTGGGGATCCTGCCGTTCGCGGGGCTCGGCTGCCTCGTGGCGGCGCTGGTGACGGCGACGGCGCTCCAGTCGCCGCTGGGCATGGGCATCGCGACGGGCTTTCTGCTGGGGAGTCTCGGCAGCACGTTCTACATGGCGCGGCTGGCTCAGTCCGCCCGTGACGAGCGACGGGCCGTGCGGAAGATCGACGAGCTGGTCACGCTGCGTCAGTGGTCGGACGCGGCGACGAGCGTTCGGCAGCTGATGAGCCGGCCGATGCGGCTGCTCGTGAGTCGCCGGGCGGCAGTGTCGTTGCTTGCTCGGATCACCAGTCGCTACGGCGACGAGGAGGCGGCGATCGAGCTGATGCGCGACCTGATCGACGATCCCGGCACCGATCCGTCGACGTCATTCGCTGCCCGCTGCAACTTAGCGGTGTTGCTGTTGAGGACCCATCGACTCGGCGAGGCCAACGACACGCTCGACCGTCTTCGTGGCGACATGCGTCGTATGCAGTCCAGCATCGCCCGCATGCGTCAGGCCGACGATGCATCGGTCGCGGAAGAGGAGCCGGAACTTAAGATCGACGACCTGCTCGATGCCGAAGACGGCGACGGCCCGCCGCAGGCCTCGGCAGATGTGCCGCCATCGCCCGAGTCGTTCGTCCCGGCTGCGTTGATCGTGGCAGAGATGTACCGGGACGTGCAGACAAATCACCACGAAGAAGCGATCGAGGCGTTCGAGCAACACCGGCCCTCACTCCAACGGCAGCTCGGCGTTCGGTTCAGCGACGCGCTTGCCCTTGCCTCGGCATCGGCAGAACGCGCCGGTCGCAGCGACGATGCGGCAGTCTGGTGGTCTGACGCGACCTGTCTCACGCCGGCGGCCGAGCTCCTGCGTCGATACCCCGAGCTGGCGGACGTCGCATCGCGCCACGAGGGCACGGTCATTCCGGCTCACCCGTTGGCTGGAGGTGGGGCATGACGCTGTCCGCGACGCCACCTGGTCTCGATGCGGGACGACTCGTGCGGTCGGCCGGGCAACGACTCGCGCTGGCTCGGGTGGCCGTCTTCGTGCTTGCGGGTCTGGTGTTGCTATCGCTGTTCGTGCCGCAGTTGCTCGGCAAGGACCGCATGGGTGACGTCGTCGGATTCGCGGGCCTGGCAGCAGCGGCGGTGTGGGTGTTGCTCGGTTTCAATGCTGCCCGGCAAGGCCGGCGTGTTCGCGAAGCTGCGGCGCTGGCGACGCTGGGCCGGAGTGACCTCGCCGAACAGCGGGCACTGGCGACACTCGAGGGCTTCTGCCTGCTGCGACCCGTGACGCTCGGCGCGGCCGTCGTCTTGGCCCGAGTGCGGCAGACGCAAGGCCGACACGCCGAGGCCGCGCGGTTGGCGGCGTTCGTGCTGAGCCGACGCGAACGCACGCTGACCGGCGGCAAGCGGACGATTCGTCTGCTTTTGGGCGAGTCGCTCCTGGCAGCTGGCGACCCGGCTGGGGCATCGACAGCCATCCGGCCGCTGTATTCGCCGTCTGGCGACAAGGACCAGCAGCTCGACCTCGACGAGGCCTTGCGTTTACTCTCGCTGCAGATCCGCCTCGACGCCGCAGCGGGCCAGTGGCAGTCGCTGTACAGCGCACTGCCGACCTCGATGCCGATGGTCGAGCTTCTGCCAAGCGGCGTTCAGGCGGATCTCCTGCGCGAGCTCGCGCGGGCGTCTCAGGCGTGCGGCGACGAAGCGTGGGCAACGTACCTCGAACGGCGCGCATCGCTGTTGACCACCAAGGAGTCGACATGACGCTGGCAACGCGTCGACTGCTGGCTGTCGTTCTGTCTCTCGTCGTGATTACGATGGTGTTTGCCAGTCTCGACGTCTGGTACAGCGCGGGCGTTTGGGCCCAGACCGCAGTTCGGCCGGACTCGGCCAAGTGGGTCTGGCGACTGCTGGCCGTCGCGGGCGTGGCGGCGGGGCAAGTGGTGCTGGCGCTGGGCGTGGTGCCGTGCGTGTTTCGTCGTGGTCGCGGCGAAGTCGCCTACGCAATCGGCGCGACGGCGGTCGTGCTCGCGTGCGGTGTCTCGGCGGGCGTCCTGGCGACACAGGCCTGGTGAGCGGACGTCGACGCTGGTTGCCCGTAAGCTGGCGTCGCGTGCGAGACCAAACCGACATGACGAGCCTCCGCGATGCCACTGCGCGCCGCGTCCTGACTCTGGCGGCCGCGGGTGCGGTCGCGATGCTGCTTGCCGGCTGCGGTGGAGGAGCCGACACGCCGCCGACGACCCAGCCGGTCGAGGCCGACGACGTCCTCGCTGTCTCGCCAACCACGCTGCCCGCGACACAGCCGACCACGGTCCCGGCGACGCTGCCCTCGACGACACCAGCGACACAGCCCACGACCCGCGCGACGACGCTGCCTGCTGAGGCCGACGTCGCTGCGACACGTCCGACCGAGCCGACGACCCAGCCCGCGGTCGTGGTCGACGACCCCGTCGTCGAGGCGATGCCCGACGAGCCGACGATCGACCTCCCGCCCGAGCCAGACGTCGAGCCGCTCGCAATCGAGGCCTTCCCGTTTGGTGACCTTCCCGGTGCCGACGCCGTCGAGGGCGACGCGGGCTCGGTTGCGATCGCGAACGTCATCAGCCAGATCGCCGCGGGCACGCTAGCGACGGCCGACTCGGTTCAGTCCGCACGTCAGGCCGAGGCACTGGCGGCCATGTCGGTGCGACTGGCACCGACGGACATTCGCCTCGCCCGCGAGCTGGTCGATGTCCGTCTGGCCGTCTCCGGCATCGAGCCGACGGTCGAGGCGCTGGACCACTATCGCCGGCTCGAGCCGTTCGATCGCCTCGCGCAGATCCGCTACATCGACCTCTCAGCCGAGCTTCTGGAAAGCGTCGACCAACGGCTGAGCTACTTCACGCGGCTTGTCGACTTGGAGTCGCTGCCGGAAGAGGTGCGCGCCCACGCTGCCGTCGCCGCAGCGACGATGCTGCGTGAACGCCTTCAAGATGCGAATGCCAGCGAGATGATCGCACGAGCCGTCGAGCTCGATCCGTTTAACCCACAGGCTCGGCTGCTGCAGTACGTCGAACGCACGAGCTTCGGTGCCGAGCGTGCCGAGATCGTCGAGTCGCTCGTCGGTCTGCTCCGGGCGAACGTCGCTCAGCCGATCTACCTGCAGGCCCTCGCTCGCGAGCTGTCATCGGCGGGTCTTGTCGACGAGGCCGCGCCGTTCTTTGCCGCGGCCGGGAGGGCATACGTCGCACAGGCGGCGGGCGTGCCGATCTCGCTGACAGCCGACCACACCGCTGCACTTGTCGCGGCAGCGAGACCTCGGGCCGCTCAGGCGGTTCTGCAGCAGGCGTCGCTGCCGCCGAACGTGCTGACTGACCCGGCGACCGCCGAAGCCGTCAGCACGCTCGAACTGCTCGCCGCGCTCATTACCAACACCGGCGGTGGCGACGGCGATCTGGTCGCCGCTCGGTTCAACGGCCGCCTTGCCGGCCTGCTCGCCGAGACGCCGCCTAGCGAGCCCGAGCCTGTCGACGAGCTGCCCGACGTCACCGCGGTCGCCTCGCAAGCCCTCGAAGCTGGGCCGCGCCAGGCAACCGTCGCCGCAGTCCTCCTTGCCGATCGTGCTTGGCTCGATCTCTACAACGGCCGCGCGACCGACGAGGCGCTCCTCGACGCCGTCGCGATGCTGGTGCCCGAGCAGAGTCCGGTCGTCACGCGACTCCGCGGCTGGCAGGCGTGGCGTAGCGATGACGTCACGTCCGCCCAGGAAAAGCTCGAAGCCGTCGCCGATGCCGATCCGCTGTCGGCGCTTGGCCTCTTGCTGATCCGACGCGAGGCCGGCGAGGACGTGCTGACCGACGCACGCCAGCTTCTGAACGACACGCCCTCGGGACTGGCAGCCGCGACCATTGCCGACGCGTTCGACAGCGACGGTCTTGCCGTCGGTGCAGGTGCTGCCGCGGGCGACATTCGCGCGGCGATCGACGAGTTCCCGCTGCGACTGCTGGACTTGATCGATCCGTCCAATTCGCGTCGGTTCTACTCGCTGGCTGCCCGGCCCGAGAAGGTGTCGCACCAATACGGCGAGCCGATGCTCATCCGCATCACGCTCCGCAACATCGGCCCCGATCCAATCACCATCGGCCCGGTCGGGCTTCTGTCGGACGAGATTCGCCTCGATGCCGGCGTTCGCGGCCTCATCCAGCAACGCGTCCCCGCAGCCGCGACGAGTCGGTGGTCAGGACGCACGCGACTCGACCGTGGTGAGCGACTTCAGCAGACCGTCCGCCTCGACGGCCCGCAGCTCGCGACGCTCCTGGCGAGCAATCCGCTCGTCAAGCTGACGATGTTCGGCGACGTCGTGACCAATCCCGTGACCGTCATGGTCCCGCCGCAGGACGATCCTGACGGGGAGCCGCGCCCGGCCTTTGCCGTCGCCGCCGGCGGCCAGCTCGTCGGCTTCCAGCAGGTTGTCGACCGCGTGGGCCTGCCAATCGACCTGGCGAATCCAGCCATCGTCGGGCAGATGCAGCGACGCCTAGCCCAGCTTCGCGACGGCAACCCGGAGGAGCGCGTTCGCGCGGCCGACGCCACCTTCGCCCAACTCGGCTGGCTCGGCGGACACGTGCAACGCCTGCAAACCGACGGCGGCTCTGCCGAGGAGATCGAGGCGTGGCGACAGCTCGCCGGCTCCATGTCCGACGCGCTGCGTCGCGCAGCCGTGACCAGTGACGAGACGGTCGCCGGCCCACAAGGCATCGCCTCGGCCTGGGTTCGCTTCCGAGCCGCCGCGACGACGGCACCCGAGGGCCGGGTCGCACTGATCGCCCCGGCGACGCGATCTCCCGAGCCGGCTGCCCGGATGGTCGCGTTGCTCGGCCTGTCCGTCTTGGCCGTCGATGATCCGCAGTCGATGCTGCTCATCGAGGCGGCTGGCGACGACGAGGATCCGACCGTCCGGCGCTTTGCGATGGCGACTTTGCGTCTGATGCAGGAGAGGCCGGCCGACCCCGAGTGATCGCGTCGTTTCTACAATGCTACGTCGTTTCGCTACGCTGACGGCATCAGCGGCACGAAACGTGAAAAGCCCTCGTTCAGCGCAGACTTCGCACGGTTCTTCCTGCGGGGCCTCGGAACGCTGCTGCCGACGATCCTGACGATCGGCGTGATCTTCTGGATCTTTGACTTTCTCTGGAACGCACTCGGCTGGTATCTGATCGAGTTGGTGAAACGCTCCTGGTGGCTCGCGGCAGAGGGTGGCTATGCGGACCCGACCAATGCGACCAACATCCGCAGGCACTTTGAAACGGCCTGGTACACCAAGCCGCTGGGCGTCGCGATGGCGCTGGTGCTGATCTACCTGGTCGGCCTGCTGGTCGGCAACTTCCTCGGCCGGGCGTTTTATCGCGGGCTGGAGCGTCTGGTGCTCGCGATCCCGGTCGTTCGCGCGCTCTACCCGATCTTCAAGCAGATCACCGAGTTCGTCCTGGCCGATCGCGAGAAGCAGTTTGCCGGCAGCCGCGTTGTCGCGGTTCGGCCGCACAGTCGCGGCATCTGGTCGATCGCACTCGTCACCGGCGGCGGCATGAAACCCCTGGACGAGATCGGCGACGGAGAGACGCTCACCGTCTTCGTCCCGAGCAGTCCCACGGCTTTCAGCGGCTACGTCATGGTCGTCCCGCGGTCCGAGGTGGTCGAGCTGCCCATGAGCGTCGAAGAAGCGATGCGCTACCTCGTCAGCGGCGGCGTCGTGCGGGTAGATCCGGAGAGCAGAAAGGGCAAGGGCAAACGGAAAATGGCCAAGGCTCAGGACCCAGAGGAACTGCCCGCATCGGAGGCTGCTCCACCGTCCCTTCTCCCCCAACCCTCCGACGTGTAGACTGTCATCCGCCCGGTCGCACGGAAGCCGCCGGCGGCACAACGAATCCAGGAGACCACCAATGCACGTTCTCATCACGACCCGTCACATCGAAGCTTCTCCCGAGCAAAAGGCGTACGCGGAGCAGAAGGCCAACAAGCTCTTGACCTTCTACGACCGCATCCAGGAGATCGAGGTGGTCATCGAGGAGGCTCAGCCCGTCGGCTTCCACATCGAAATGCTCGTCAACGCCGAGCACAACAACAACTTCGTCGCCAACAGCCGAAGCGACAAGATCGAGAAGTGCGTCGACGAGTGCTATCAGAAGCTCGAGCGTCAGCTGACCGAGCACAAGGAGCGGCACCGCAACCGCAAGCACACCGGTGCCGGCGAGTCGATCCGCCACCAGCCGGTCTGATCTCCAACTCACGCGACACGCGATGATCCAACTCAACGGCCTGTTCACGCGTGACTCGATCGTCGTCGACCTCGACGCCGAGGATCGCGATGCGGCAACCGCCGAACTCGTCCACAAGCTCGTCGACGCCGGCCGGCTCTCCGCCGATGCCGCCGTCGATGTGCTGGCAGCGCTGACGGAGCGCGAAAAGCAAGGCAGCACCGGCTTCGGCAAAGGCGTGGCCGTCCCGCACGCCAAGCACGCGGTCGTCCCCGAGATGATGGGTGCGATCGGCGTGAGCAAGGCCGGCATCGACTTCAACAGCCTCGACGCCAAGCCCGTCCGCACGATCGTGCTGCTCCTGTCACCGGCCGATCGAAGTCGCGAGCACCTGGACGCAATGCAGACGGTGTTCAAAGTGCTGCAGCAGGATTTGCTGCGTCGCGACCTCGCCGAGGCGACGAGCGTCGACGCGGTCCTGCACGTGCTGCGGCAGGCCGACGGAGTCCCGGCGTGATCGAACGCGAGGTGACCGTCCTCAACGCCAACGGCCTGCACGCACGGCCCGCCATGCAGGTCGTCGAATGCGCCAACGCCTTCGAGTCCGACGTGACCATCGTGCGCCCGAAAGGCGATGATGAGGCTGGCATCGAAGACGGCGCCGAGGCCGACGCTGGCAGCGTCATGCAGGTCATCACGCTCGCCGCACAGAAGGGGACGGTGCTGGTGCTCAAGGTCGATGGGCCAGACGAGGCTGATGCGGTCGAAAGCCTTTGCGCTCTCTTCGACTCGAAGTTCGGCGAAGACGAGTGACAGAGGTCCGGCACAGTCCCGAAAGTTCGGCAAGTGCAGGTCACCTAGCGTCGCGGCATGCCCGGAATGACTGACTTGTCGCACCTTCCCAATCCGCTTTCGCATCGCAAAGCCGACCACGATGTGCTGCCGATTTTCGTGGAGCGTTGGAGCCCGCGTGCGATGTCGGGCGAGGCCTTGTCAGACAGCGACATCCACCGCATCTTCGAGGCCGGCCGATGGGCACCGTCAACGTACAACGAGCAGGAGTGGCGTTTCCTCCTGGCCAAGCGCGACACGGCTCACTTTGACGTTTTCATGAGCTGCCTGGTCGAGGCGAACCAGGCCTGGTGCAAACACGCGGGCCTGCTCGTGGTGGTCACGAGTCACACGACGTTCTCGCAAAACGGCAAGGCGAATCCGGTCCACACCTTCGACGCTGGGCTCGCGACGCAGAACATGCTGCTCCAGGCCGCATCGATGGGCCTCGTCGGCCACGCGATGGCGGGCTACGACGGAGCGGCCGTTCGCGAGAAACTCAAGGTGCCGACCGACGTGTCGATCGACGTCATGATCGCATTCGGAAAGCCGGGTGATCCCGACGCGCAGCTTCCCGAGGCGTACGCGAAGATGGACAAAACCCCCAGCGGTCGACGACCGATCAGCGACTCGATCCGCGAGGGTGGTTGGTCGTTTTGAAGCGCTCGGAGGGATCCTGCTCCCGATTCGTTTAGCGGTGAGCGCTAGCGAGCCTTCCGGCGCAAAGGCTCGCTGGCGCTCGCCGCTAAGCGAGACTCTCGCTAGTTTGCAACGGTGTCACGACCGGTCATCGCGTACCACCTCATCCTGACCTGCTACGGATTCTGGCTCCCGAACGACGAGCGCGGAAGTGGGTCGACGGAGGTTCGAGCAAAGCACCTGCGACCGTTCGGTTCCGCCAATGCAGATCGTGCGGATGGTGTCCGGAGCGTCGCAAATCGAGAGCTCGATCGTGAGAAAGCGAAAGCTGCGAAGGCGGCGCTCAAGTGGCCACCGGTTAAGCTCGACGGTCGCCAGGCGCTAGGGGTCGCGAATGGCATGTCGCGAAGGCTGGAGCAGGACGAGGTGGAATGCTTCGCATTCGCGGTGATGCCGGACCATTTGCACTGCGTGATCAGTCGTGGCGAGCGGTCAGCCGAGCAGATGATGACTCGACTCAAAGCCGCAGCGACGTGGCAGTTGATCGAGGAAGATCGACACCCGCTGGCGGAGTTTGCAGAGCCTGGCAAGCGACCTCCAAAGGTCTTCGCGAAGAGCGGGCGCAAACGCTTCCTCTTCACTGCTGCAGACGTCGAACGAACTGTTCTGTACGTCAACAAGAACCCCGTGAAAGCTGGATTACCTCCACAGAACTGGGGATTTATTGCAACCTACCAGGGTTAGCGGTGAGCGCTAGCGAGCCTCTCTGGGCTCGACCAAAGGTTCGCTGACGCTCACCGCTAAGCGGACGTTTGCGCTTTTGCCTGGCGCCGGCGCAGTTCCGCGTCGATGAAGGGTTGGAGCTCCCCGCGGTCGAGGACGGATTCGACGTTGCCGGTTTCCACGCCGGTGCGGAGGTCTTTGACGCGGCGGTCGTCGAGGACGTAGTTGCGGATCTGGTTGCCCCAGGCGATTTGCCCCTTGTCGCCATAGAGCTCCTTGAGTTCCGCGTCGCGTTCGGCCTGCTGCATCATCGCGATGCGACCCTGCAGCAGGCTCAACGCCATCTTGCGGTTCTGCTGCTGGCTCTTGTGAACGCTGGCGACGACCTGGATGCCCGTCGGCTTGTGCGTCATGCGGACGGCGGTCGCGACCTTGTTGACGTTCTGTCCGCCGGGACCCGATGAGCGCGCGAAGGGCTCGATTTCGAGGTCGACGTCTGGAATGTCGACGTCGCCTTCGTCGTCGAATTCCGGCACCACGTCGACGCCGGCGAAGGACGTCTGCCGTTTGTTGTTCGCGTTGTAAGGCGAGAGGCGAACGAGGCGATGCACGCCGGCCTCGGCCTTGAGGTAGCCAAACGCGTAGGGCCCTTCGATGCGCAAGCTCACCGACTTCAGCCCGGCCTGATCGCCTTCCTGACGGTCGGTCTCTTCAACCTTGAAACCGGTCTTCTCGAAGTAGTAGAGGTACATTCGCAGGAGCATCTCGACGAAGTCCTGCGCGTCCGTCCCGCCGGTGCCGGCCTGGATGGTTACGAAGGCATTGCGCGGATCGTTCTTGTCGCCGAGCAGTGCTTGCAGCTCGACCTTATCGCCCTGACGTTCCAGGTCGGTCAGCATCTGATCGGCCTCGGCAAGGGCTTCTGCCTGCTCACCGCCTTCGGATTCGTCTGCGAGCTCCTTCATCGCACGGACGTCCCCGACGCCCGCGATCATCGACTCGACGGGCTCGATGGTGGCTTTGATGCGCTTTACCTCGCCGACGACACCTTGTGCCGCAGCCGGGTCGTCCCAGAAGCCGGGCTCGCCCATCTTGGCTTCGAGCTTCGCGAGTTCCTCTTGCTTGCCCGCGACGTCAAAGAGAGTCACGGATGGTCAACATCCGCGCCGCCAGGGACTCGATCGAGTCCGCGAGGTTTTCGTGAGCCAAATCCGCCATTTCGACCGCACGCTAGGAACGCCCGTGCAAAGCCGCTAGTCCTTGGCGGCAAACACGACTTCGACCTCCACGGCGGCGTCCAGTGGCAGGCTTGAGCCACCCACCGCCGCGCGGGCGTGGCGGCCGGGTTCGCCGAAGATGTCGCCGAGGAGGTCGCTGGCACCGTTGGCGACTTTCGGGTGATCCGTGAAGTCCGGGCCTGCGTTCACGAAGACGCCCACGCGGACGACGCCTGTCAGTTCAGCGACGTGCGATGCTGCGGCGAGGGCGTTGAGGGCGCAAAGTTTCGCGGCCCCCGCAGCACCTTCGACGCTGATCGACTCGCCCACGCGGCCCGTGGCGACGAGTTGGCCGTCGCGCATCGGGAGCTGGCCGCTGGTGTAGACGGTGTGGCCGTGCTTCTTCGCCGGGATGTAGTTCGCGACGGGCTTCGCAGCGTCGGGGAGCGACAGGCCCAGATGTTCGAGTCGGCCGCGGAGTTCCACGAGATTCATGCCGAACGCTAAGCCGGCTCGCCGTGGCACAGTCGCACGACGCCGTCGCGCAACAGGTCGAGCAGCGCGAGGAGCGTAGCGATCCGCGTCGCTTTGCCCGGAATGTCCAACAGGTCGCCCAGGGACATCGGCCGGGCGTGGAGCCGGTCGAGCGTGCGCTCCTTGACAACCTCGATCGGTACAGTGTCCTCTTCGATGTCGAACCGCGGCGGCGTGCGATGTTCGAGGTCTTGGACGACCTTCACGTACACGTCCCGAATCAGGTCCGGTGTGAGGTGGTCGAGGTCGAACGTCTTCTCGCGCGGCCGATCGATGTTGCGAGCGATTCGGACGACGTGGCTTCGGGACGCTTCCTCGGCCATTTGCTCGAATTGCTCAGCCGCCTTGCGGAATCGGGCGTATTCGAGCAGCTGTTCCACCAGCCGATCGCCCGCGTCGTCGCTTGGCAAGTCGACCGGGCCGGGCTTCGGCAAAAGGGCGTTGCTCTTCATCTCGACCAGCGTCGCGGCGACGACAAGGGCCTCCCCGACGACATCGGGCTCGAGCGCGTCTTCGGCGATCCGCTGGGCGAACTCCTCCGCCACGTCGAGGAGCGAAACCTTCACCAGCGGCAGCTCGCGCTTTCGGACGAGGTGCAGCAGCAGGTCGAGCGGGCCGTCGAAGTGCTCCGTCGACACCCGCGGCAGATCGTGAGCGGTTCCCAGCACGTCGCGCGTGACGGTAACGAACGGGGCTCCGAGTTGCTCATCGGAGCCGATTGCGAATCATGACCCGATGCCCGGCGACGCCGACGACATCCAGACGTTCGCCGCTGGCGTGATCGAAGCCGAGGCACAGGCGGTCACGTCGATGGCGGCCGCGGTCCGGACGGAGGCGTTCGTCGCGTCGGTCCAGGCCATCGTCGCTTGCGACGCGGCGATCGTGACCAGCGGCGTCGGCAAGGCGGGGCACGTCGCCCGCAAGGTCGCCGCCACGTTCGCCAGCACCGGTTCGCCGTCGCATTTCCTGCTGCCCGGCGATGCCACCCACGGGGACCTCGGCAGTGTGCGTCCCGGCGACGTCGTCGTCCTCTTCAGCGCCAGTGGCGAGAGCGACGAACTCGTTCGCCTCGGCGCCCTCGTCAATGCCCTCGGCAACACGACGATCGCGATCTGCAGAGGCCCTGGCTCCTCGCTCGGCCGTGATGCGGACATCGTTGTGCCGCTCGGCGCGATCACCGAGGCCTGCCCGCTGCGGCTCGCCCCGTCCTGCAGCACGACGGCCATGCTCGCCCTCGGCGACGCGCTCGCCTTGTCCGTGATGCGGCAGCGCGACTTCAAGCCTGAAGACTTCGCCCGGTTCCACCCCGCCGGTGCACTCGGCCGGAAGCTGATGCGTGTCGGCGAGGCGATGACGTTCCGCCGCGACGACAACCTGCCGCTGGCCAATGCGTCGCAAAGTGTCGGCGATGTCCTTCGCGAAGTCAGCACCATCACCAGGCGGCCCGGCGCAATCCTCGTCGAAGGCGACGACGGCAAGCTCGCCGGCCTGTTCAGCGACGGCGACCTGCGACGGCTCATCGTCTCCGATGGCGACGCGGCGCTTTCCCGGCAGATCGGCGACGTCATGACGTCCAGCCCGCGGACCGTCCACGTCGATGCCGCCGTCAGCGAGGCCGTTGCACTCATGCAGCAGTTCCGCATCGACGAGCTGCCGGCCGTCGACGACGCCGGGCGTGCGATGGGTCTGATCGACGTGCAGGACCTGGTTGTGCTTCGACTTTTCGACGCAGCCGAGACGAGGAAGGAGCGGACGTGAGTCGCGGTCGACGTGCCGCCATCCGCGGGCTGCTCCTTGCGGCGGCGTCGCTGGGCGTCTTCGGCGGGGTGTACCTGCTCACGTCCGTCTTCCTGCCGGATCCGGCGCTCACGTCGAACGGTGCCGACGAGCTCGACCAGCTCCCGCAACCCGGCAAGACGCCCATCAACGACGGCATCGGACCCAGCGAAGAGGTCACGTTCCGCATCTTCGACCCCGACACCAACCAGCCGACGGCCGACGTCGAGATCGGCCGCTATCGGCGGACGGGCAAGACCACGGTCGAGCTCGAAGACGTCGTCGTGCGGCTCCGGGCTCAGGGCGGCGCGACGGTCATGGTCCAGAGCCCCGGCGGGACTGTCCGCGTCGACCCGCCGGCGGCAGGTCGGCAGCGGCAGGTCGACGCCGACGCCATCGCAGCGGCCGATCGTGCGCGGCTGTCGGACGTCACGATCCGCTGGTTCCCCGCCGAGGCCGACGGGCAATCGTCGCTGACGATGACGCTCGACAACCTGCTGTTCGACGCGGGTCGGCTGACGGTGGTGACCGACGACACGACGATCGACGGGCGAACGGTCCTCGGGCCGGACGTGCCGGTCGTCGTCCGGGGCGATGACCTCGACTTCGACGGGCGTGGCCTGCGGATCGACTGGGACCCCGTCGCGAGGCGGCCGTCGCTGGTCTTCGTCCCCGGCGGCGGCAGGGCGACGATCAAGACGAGGCCGGAGTTTCTGCCCGAGGGTCTGCTGCCTGGTGACGTGACCGAGACGACGTCTTTGAGGCCGATGCTGCGCGGGATTCAGCTCGCCCAGGCTTCGGGCTCGCTGCCGACGCCGCCATCCGACGAGGAGGCGGCCACGCCGTACGACTTTTCGGTGGCCGGCCCGATCCGCGCGACGCAGGCCGGCGTCGTTCTGCTGGAGGCGGCCGAGGCGACGGGTCAGCTTCCGCTGGCGGACGATGCCACCACGCCGACGGGCGAGGTCGTTGTCGTCGAGGAGCCCGAGGCACCTCCCTCGCCAGTTCCATCGACGCCTCGGACAACGGTCGCGCCGGCATCGGAGCCGACCTTCGAGCCGATCGTGCTGACGTGGCCGGGCGCACTGGAGCTTCGCACGCCGCCCGATGCCGAGCCCGTCTCGCGTGCAGAGTCGGAACTCGACCTGACTGCCGGCGGCGACATCGATCGCGTGCTCGTCCGGACAGCCACCGGCGTCGCCGACGCGGATCGCATTCGTTACGTCGGCACCGACGACCTGCTGACCGCCTTCGGGAGCGAGGCCTCGCCGGTCATTCTCCAGCAGGACGACGGCAGCCGACTCGTCGGCCCGCGCGTCGAAGTCCGACCCGAAGGCGGCATCGCATCGGTCCTCGGTGCCGGCGAGGCGAGGCTGCCGAGCGACGATGACCAGCCGCCGACCACGCTGGTCTGGTCGCGTCAGTGCGACTTCCTCTTCGATGCCGCCGGCGACGGCACGCTGGAACAGGTCGACGCCCGAGGCGACGTCCAGGTTCGCGACGACGCCCTCGACCTCGCCGCCGCTGCGCTCGTGGTCGACCTCGACGCCGATGGCGAGTTGAAGGCGGCTCGCGCGACAGGCAATGTCGACGCCACTCTCCGCGGCGACACGCCGGCCCGACTCAGAGCCGCTCGAATCTGGCTCGACCAGCAGCGTCGTGGCCTCGCGATCGAGGCCGAAAACAACGTCATCGTCGATCGTGAGGACGGCACCGTCGAAGGCGACCGTCTCGAAGCGCTGGTGGTTACCGAAGGCGAGGAGACCACGCTCTCGTCCCTTCGGATCGACGGCAGCGTCACGCTCGTCGATGCCGCGGGCCGCATCCTGCGTGGCGATCGGGCGACGCTCGCTGGCGAGGACGAGCCGGTCGTCGTCTCGTCGCAGGATCCGCGTGGCGTCACACTCGAAATCCCGATGTCGCGAGGCGACGACGATCCGGCAGACGGACCGCCTGCGCTGCTGGCGGGTGAGACGATGGTCCTCGACCAGGCCGACGAGTCGCTGACGGTCCAGGGTGCCGGCGACCTGACGCAGCCTGTTACCGACACCACGGAAAGGCGTCTCACGTGGACCGGCGTCTTCACCGCGACCGAAAAACGGCTCGACGTCTCCGGCGACGTCCGAGCCTCCGGCCCGTCGTCAGCTGGGCCCGACGCGGCCGATCTGTTGCTGACCTCGCTCGAGGCCGCGGTACTGCTCGACGACGCGGGCGAGCCCGACGAGGTCCGAGCCAGCGGCACCGTTCGCCTGACGGCCGAAGAGCGCGACGCCGACCAGGTCGTCGCGTCCTTCGACCTGCGGGCTGACCAGGTGACCGCCCGGCCGCAGGACGAGGTGATCGACGTCTCCGTGCCGGGCCGAATCCTGGTCCGTGAGCTGCGCGAACCGGAAGACGACGACGGCTTTCGCGGCGTCGTGGCGTTGGAGTGGCAGGAGCGACTCCGCTACGAAGCCGAGACGCGTCAGGCCCGCGCGACCGGTGCCGTCGTCGTCGCCGCCGAGCCGATCGACGCCCCGGCCTTCCGGATCGACACCGACACGCTCGTCGCCACCGTCACCGCCGACGAGCCGCAGCAGTTCGACTCAGCCGTCGCTCGCGGCAACGTCCGGCTGACCAGCACGTCGACTACGCTCGATGCCGGCGAGCTGACCTACTCGGCGGCGACGAACGAGGTCACCGCGACCGGCGACAACGATCGGCCGGTCCGCGTCTTCGATGCCGACGGAAGGCCGGCTGGGCAGTTCCGTGTCACGGTCTATGACGTGGCGACGGGCCGGATCGTCCGTGTCGAAGACCTCGTCGCCGGCGGCTGAGGCACAGCGGTTGCGACGCGATCGGCATGAGCCAGGCGCTGCCGATCGATCACGTCGCTGTTCCCTCGAATGACATCGCCAGGAGCGTGTCGCACTACGTCGAGTCGTTCGGTGTGGTCGTGCTGTACCAGGACGAGACCTGGGCCTTCCTGAAAATGGGCGACGTGAAGCTCGCCCTCGTGACGCCGTCGCAGCACCCGCCGCACGTCGCTTTGCGAGTCGACGAGGCCACGCTCAGCCGTCACGCCGAGGCTGCGGGCGTCGACATCGACTCGCATCGCGACGGCACGCGCGGCATCTACCTCCGCGATCCCGACGGCAACGCCGTCGAGCTGATCTGCTACCCGGCCGGCAAGACCGTCTACGACGAGAAGGGCTGAACCACGACGAACGGGCCGCATCCTGCTACAACGTTGGAATGAATACCGCTCTGATAATCATCCTCGTGCTCGTCGGCATCGTCGTGCTCATCGGCCTGGTGGTCGTGTTCTGGGGCATCGGGACGTACAACAAGCTCGTTTCGCTCCGCGAGGGCGTCCGCAACGGCTGGAGCCAGATCGAGGTGCTCCTCAAGCGTCGCCACGACCTGATCCCCAACCTGGTCGAGACCGTCAAGGGCTACGCCTCGCACGAGTCCGAGACCCTCGAGGCCGTCATCGCCGCGCGCAACGGCGCTGTCGCCGCGAACAGCGTCGAGAGTCAGGGCCAAGCCGAAGGTGCCCTGAGCGGTGCCCTGCGGCAACTCTTCGCCGTCGCCGAGAGCTACCCCGACCTCAAGGCCAACCAGAACTTCAGCGAGCTCCAGACGGAGCTGGCCAACACCGAGAACGGCATCGCCGGTCAGCGTCAGGGGTACAACAACACGGTCAAGACCTACAACGAGACCGTCCAGCAGGTCCCAGCGAACTTCATCGCCGGACCGTTCGGGTTCACGAAGAAGCCGTTCTTCGAGGTGACGACCGAAGCGGAACGCGAAGCCCCGAGCGTCAAGTTCTGAGACGCACTCATCCAAGTCCGAGCAACGGTGACGATGTGGTAGCCGCGACCTTACAGGTCGCGGTTTGTTTCATTGCGACACACGATCAAACCGCGGGCTGTAAGCCCGCGGCTACCGCGCAACTTGGAACTTGAAAGCCTCAGCGGCTCGGTCGGATCACTTCCATGATGGCCTGCGTCTTGACGACCATCTGGAACTCGTCGAACAGGTGGAAGCTCTGGACCAGGAGCTCGCCGGCGCGACGCTCGATGTCGAGGGCTCCCAGGAATCGCCCGCGGCCTTCCGCTTCGTCGGCGGGGACTTCGGTCCACATCAGCTCGCGCTTCTGGGCGTAGTCGAGGATCTCGCGTCGCGTGGCGTCGTAGAGCGTGCCGGAAAGCTGCTCCTCCTGCGTCGAGATCATGTAGCGAATGTTTTCGTGCGTCTCGGCCTCGTGGCACCGCTCGCCACGGCAGGGGACCTCTTCGATGAGCCCGTTGTTGGGCTTGTTCTCTCCGCCGTTGAGGACGATCTCGGTGAGGTGGCTGCCGCCGGCGTCGAACTCGACGAGGTGGCCGCCGTCGATGAGGTGAACGTTGGCCGAGTAGGCCTTGCGATCGACGGTCATCGATCGATGTCGACGAAACAGTTCTGGGTGGACCGGGTTGCTGTACAGCAGCAGGTTGAGGGCGAACTGTTTGCGCTGCTTCGTGCGTTGGCTCATCGTGTTGTCCTGGACTCTTCCTGAAGTGCCACGAACGACGTCAAAGTGTCCGCAGCTCCGTATCGATGATGAGGCTCCATCCGTAGAGCCTCGTGAATCGTCGCAACGCCTCTGGTGGTCGGCCGTCCAAAGGGCGGCTGAAACCCACCTCCTTTTACCAAAAGGCGATGCGGTTCGAGAGATGGTAAGCGGAAGCCCACGCAAACGCCATGAAAATCTGGACTTCCGGCAACGTCCGAGAATGAGTGTGCGTCATGCTGACGTGGCCCGACAGATCGTCACAAAATTGCGGCGTTGTACGCGATGTGACACCCCACCGCCAGGCCAAAGCCACGCGTCAGGAACACCACGCCCAGCCACACGCCCGCAAGCGCCCGGAAGATGAACGACGGCCACTCAAACGGCTCCTGCGTCAGCGGCAGATAGTGATGCCCGGCGAACGCCAGACTCGTCACGACGACGGCCGCGGCAAGCGTGATCTTCCGTGCCCGCTCGTCGTGCCCGAGCACCAGGCCGACCAGGACGTCGACCACCGCGAAGCCGGCCATTCGAAACACCAGCTCCTCGAAGATGCCCGCCTCGATCGCGACCAGCCAGCCCTGACCGGTGCCGGTCGACAGCAGGTTCTGGCTCGGGAACAGCACCAGCGACATCGCCACCAACGGCAACGCAAGCACCGCCGACTCCGCCGCCATCGCAGGCAACAGCCGCTTCCGCAGACGCCATCGCTGACCCGCGAAGACGTGCGCGACGAGCGGCGCTAGCACCGCCGCCATCGCCAGGAGCACGGCGATCTCGCCCGGGCTGAGTCGCTGGATGGTCGTTGCGGTCCAGTGGACGATCAACACGCCCGTCGTCGGCCGATCCGCGTCGCTGAACCACAGCCCCGCGTGGAGCACCACGACCGCGACCAGCACGAACGCCGCCGCCGCCAGCGGTCGGCGGCTCTGGACGAGGTAGGGCTCGCGCGGTTCGACGTCGGCCAACACGTGCGCATCGACCGCTGCCGGGCAGGCTCATGAGTCCCGCGTGATGCCCAGCTCGTCGAGCGCCTCCACGATCTGCGGCATCGGCAGGCCCACCACATTCGACAGCTCGCCGATGATCTCCTCGACGAACGGATCGTCCCCGCCGGGCGTGTCCTGAATGCCGTAAGCCCCGGCCTTGCCCTGCCAGAGGTCGGTGTCGAGGAACGCCTCCAGTTCCGCGTCCGACACGTCGCGCATGACGATGTCGCTGCGGACGATCCCGTCGAGCCGGCGTCCGTCGTCACAGCGGACGATCGCGTAGCCGGTGACCACGCCGTGCAACGTGCCGACGAGCGACTTCAGGATGCGTCTTGCGTCGTCGCGATCGATGGGCTTGCCGATGACCTCGCCGGCTTGCCCTCGGCAGATCGTGTCGGCGGCGAGGACGACCACAGGCTTGCCACGATGACGCCCCGCGACGACCTCGGCCTTGGCCAAGGCAAGGTGCCGCGCCAGCTCGCGCGGCTCAACGCCTTGGGCCAACCCCTGTTCGTCCACGTCCGCCGGCTCGATGTCGAACGCGTAGCCGGCTTCGGACAACAGCTCCGCGCGGCGAGGCGAGGCACTGGCGAGCACGAGCTTCAGCGTCGACATTCCCGCGAGATTAGGGCTTCTCCAGCGTGGTGCGATACCCTCCCGCAATGGAACCAACTGCTGAGGAGAAGCCAGCCGTCACGAGCGACAAACCGTGCGACAACAAGTACGTCCGAAGCTGGGCCGACAAGGTGCTGGCCCACGTCGCGCCCGATGAGGTCGTCTGGTGCGACGGCAGCGACGAGCAGCAACAGCAGTTCTTCGCCCGAGGCATCGCCGAAGGCATCTTCATCCAGCTCAACCAGGAGAAGCTCCCCGGCTGCTACCTCCACCGCAGCGACCCCAACGACGTCGCCCGCACCGAGAAGAGCACCTTCATCTGCACGCCCGACGAAGACGCAGCCGGCCCGACCAACAACTGGATGAAGGACCAGGACGCGTACGCGATGCTGCGTCCCAAGTTCGAGGGGTGCATGAAGGGCCGCACCGCCTACGTCATCCCGTTCGTCATGGGACCCATCGGCAGCCCGCTGGCGAAGGTCGGCGTGCAGATCACCGACAGCGTCTACGTCGCGGCGAGCATGAAGCTCATGACCCGCATGGGCCAAGTCGCCTGGGACGAGCTGGGCGACTCGCGCGAGTTCACCAAGTGCGTCCACTCCATCGGCACGCTCGACCCGGCGGACCGGTACATCTGCCACTTCCCGTACGACAACACCATCTGGTCCTACGGCAGCGGCTACGGCGGCAACGCGCTCCTGGGCAAGAAGTGCATGGCCCTCCGCATCGCCAGCTTCCTCGGCAAACGCCAGGGCTGGATGGCCGAGCACATGCTGATCCTGGGGGCCGAAGGTCCCGACAACAACGGCGGCCGGGAGAAGACCTACGTCGCCGCCGCCTTCCCCAGCTCCTGCGGCAAGACGAACTTCGCCATGCTCGTCCCGCCCAAGAAGTACCTCGACGACGGGTGGAAGGTCACCACCGTCGGCGATGACATCGCATGGATGTGGGTCGACGAAACGTCAGGCCGGCTAAGGGCGATCAACCCCGAGGCCGGCTACTTCGGCGTGGTGCCGGGGACGAACGACAAGTCCAACCCCAACGCCGCCGCGATGATCCAGAAGAACACCATCTTCACCAACGTCGCGCTCCTGGCCGACGGCGACGTCTGGTGGGAAGGCAAGACCAAGAAGCCGCCCAAGGAGTGCCTCGACTGGCGCGGCAACCGCTGGACGCCCAGCAGCCCCGACCCCGCCGCCCACCCCAACTCGCGGTTCACCGTGCCGATGGAGAACAACCCCGTCCTCGACCCCGCGGCCGACGATCCGCACGGCGTCGAGGTCTCGGCCATCATGTTCGGCGGACGACGCAGCAACACGATTCCCCTCGTTTATCAGGCATTTAACTGGGTTCACGGCGTTTACTGCGGCGCGACCCTCGGCTCCGAAGGCACCGCCGCCGCGGAGAATGCCGTCGGCGAGGTGCGTCGCGATCCCATGGCCATGCTGCCGTTCGTGGGGTACAACATGCGCGACTACCTCGTCCACTGGTTCCGCATGCGGAAGCAGATGACGGACTGCCCGCGCATCTTCGCCGTCAACTGGTTCCGCCGCGACGACGAGGGGAACTTCATGTGGCCTGGTTTTGGGGAAAACATGCGGGTTTTGAAGTGGATCATCGACCGCTGCAAGGGCCGGGCTTACGCGTACGAGGCGCCGCTGGGCTGGATGCCCAAGCCGGAGAACATCGACCTGGACGACCTGCCCGAGGTCAACGCCGCCGACTTCCGGGCGCTGGAGCGGGTCGACGTCGAGGCCTTCAAGCACGAGATCCTGGGCCAGGAGGAGCTGCTCCTGAAGCTCGCCGGCGACCTGCCCAAGGAGATTATCTTCCAGCGCGAGCTGCTCATCAGCCGCATGTGAGGTGGTCGGCGAGTGGGGTCGACGGGTGGGGAAAATGGCCCACTTAGAGCGCGCACCACGCGGTGCGCCCGCGGCCGAGTTGGTCACCGCCGAGTACCGGCCGAGACCCCGCGCCGCCCTCGCCAACACCGCGGCCGCGCCAACTCCCACCCGCCGGCCTCCGTACGGCGACCACAGTCGCCGGGTGACCCATCGCCGAGGTCCGTTTGCACCAGCACCCACCGTCAATCTGTCCTCCCGGCCGCCGCCGCGCGGCGCGGACCGTCGATGGCGTCCCTCGCCGCGGATCGGCCGTGCAACGACGTGACAACGTCGTGCTTTCCGCCCCGACACGACGTTGACACGTGGTGGCACAAGACGCTGAACCTCCGCGGACGTACAGCAACGAAGGAACCCCGACCGATTGCCAAGGTAGCTGCGGGGCTACGGCCCGCAGTCCGGACGACCGA
>JBCDKH010000046.1 GCA_038746835.1 Planctomycetota bacterium
CGGTGTCAACTTCCACAGCGTCACGCGTGACAGCGGCTCGGGCACCCGCAACCAGGGCGCCAACAACCTCGTCCTCGACCCGAGCTTCGGCCAGGGTGAGCGCGACCGCGTCCAGCTCATCGACGCCAACGGCGACTCGATTGGCGCCGAAGCCAACCCGCGTCGCGACCGTCTCGGCGGTGGCAGCGCGCCCAACACGGCCGAATACGGCCCGTCGGCCATCGCCACCTTCGCCGACAAGCGTTCCGGCTCGTCCGCCCTTCGCCCCACGGTCCAGAGCCAGCGCATGGCGTTGGGCGTCCTGTCCGTCGGCGACGTCGGCACGCGAGGCTTGAGCCCCACCGAGGATCGACCCGTCCGCGTCCTAGCTATCGACTTCGAAGGCGATGACTTCGTCGGCACGGGTGATCCCGGCGCCGTCCAGCCGACCGCGGACAACGTCACCAGCGGCAAGTACCAGCTCTGGTCCGCCGCCCAGGCCGTCACGGTTCGCGGCACGCTCGCAACCGGTGCCGACTCCAATGGCCAGCTGACCGGTGGCACGAGTCAGGCCGCCAGCGTCAACGGTGCCCTCTTCAATCCCGACGGCAGCCTCGCCGGCGGCACCATCCTGAACGACGTCGACGACGACGGCTCGGGCACCGGCATCGTCAAGAAGTTTCTCCAGAACATTACTTCCGAAGGTTCGCTGCAGGACTTCACGGCCCCTGACCCCAACACGGTCACGCCGCTCGACTCGATCATCGCCGCCGGCTTCATCCCGCTGCCGCTGATGGACGTCACCAAGACGTTCGACGGCGACACGCAGACGACCGACACCCGCTCAACCGATGCCGACGCGATCTACGCCGGCTCCGCCGGTGACGAGCTCCGTGCCAACCTGACCTTCGCCCGTGCTGGCGACTACAACGGTGCCGCCGCGACGCAGCAGCGTTACCGCATCTATGACGTCGCCAACACCAGCGACAAGCGCAACAACCCGGTCGGCAACGTCGAGATTCCCTTCACCGACCGCATCTTCCTCGCCGGTGACCTGACGGGTGACGGCGTTCGTGACCTCGAGGACGTCGAAGCCTGGGCAACCGCGTTTGCCGACACGGCTGACTTCCTCGCGGCCAACACCGACATCACCTCGGGTGGCCCGACCGTCGTCAGCACCGCCCCAGGCGGCGAGCTCGATGCGACCGACGTCCTCGATCAGCAGCGTGCAGGCCTGCTCGCCCTGACCGACCTGAACGGCGACGGCAACGTCGAAGTCGTCGGACCGGGTGGCGTTGTCGAATACAAGCCCGAGAACTACGCCGAGTTCGGTGCCAATGCTGGCGTCGCCGGTGGCGTTGATCGCGTCGTCGCCATCAGCCGCGAAGACGTCCGCTTCTTCCTCTACGGCTCGGCCGTCGACACCTCGGCCTTCGCAACCGCCCAGGAGAAGCGTGAGCTCGGTGTCCGTCTCGGCCAGCTCAAGAAGAACGAGGCCATCGCTCGCTACAACGCCCAGCTCGACCTGCTCGCCACCAACGGCGACATCACGCAGGGCGAGGCCGACGCCGCCAAGTTCGATCCGCTGGACGTCAACCATGACGACATCAGCGAGCTCGAAGACGCCCGCATCGTCGATCGCAACATCGGGAAGGACTACACCAACCTGACCGACGTCATCACGACCGGCGACGACCTCATCGCCGCCGAGCTGACCGATGACAACGTCATCACCTTCGTCAGTGTCGACGGCGTCACAAGCGACTTCGAGACCATCTATGAGGGTCTCGTCGCCGAGAACAAGGCCGTTCGGGCAGACTTCGACCTGAACGGGACCGTCAATCTGGCCGACTTCGGTGCACTTCGCGCCGGCTTCGGTGGCAGCTCGGTCGGCGTTGGCTACAGCAGCGGCGAAACCGACTACGACGGCGACACCGATCTTTCCGACTTCGGCACGCTCCGGGCGAACTTCAATGCCACCGTCGGCAGCAGCTCGGTCGCATTCGACGTCAGCGACAACCTCGACTTCGAGCTCCTCGTCAACTGGAACACCGGTGAGGTCACCCTCGTCGGCTCCGGTGACATCGCCGGCATCCAGGTGCTGAGCGGAGACGACGACCTTGTCGAAGGTCAGGTCGATCTGCTCGGGCTGACGGAGCTCATTGATTCCGCCGGCAACATCGCTGGCGGCCTCGTGTCGGGTTCCATCGCCCTCGACGGCACCTACAGCCTCGGCGACATCGTCAGCCGGTTCGGTGGCAAGGATCTCGACGTGAGCCTCCTGGGTGCGGGCGGCACGCTCTACGCCCCGGCGATCACGCTGATCCCCGAGCCGACCCTGGGCCTGGCGGGCTTTGCGGCGGGCAGTCTGCTCCTCCGCCGTCGCCGGCAGGCTTGATCTGATGCGTTGAGAGGCGATGTATCGCTTCTCTTCGAAATACCTATCTTCACAACTCTGCCCCGCCTCTCACATGTTGAGGCGGGGCAGCTTCGTTTGTTGGGCGAGCGAAGCGGCCGAAAACAGCCGCTGAGCAGTCTGAGGGTGAGTTCCAGCTGCTCCTGCGTACTTCGATGAAGAAAAATCCCGCTGAGGCTGAATTTTGCCGTTCCGCGATGGGGCAGACGTTGTAAAGTGCGTCCGTTGGGTGACCGGCGTCGGTCGCCGGATCCCCCTGGCTTGTGCACTCTTTGCCACCAGTAACCATCCCCATCCACGTGGAGACGGAGAAACCGCTCATGAAGACCACCATTCTTGCTGCCGCTGTCGCGGCTGTTGCCGTTCCGAGCCTCGCCTCGGCCCAGGATTTCTCGTTCATTGTCGATCCGGCCACCGGCGGCGTGACGCTTGAATCGAGTGTGCCGTTTGCCGGCTTCACTTTCACAAGTGACTCCGATGCCCTTCTGCCGGACAACCTCCCGTTTGCGGGTGGCAACCCGGGCTCGGGCCTCATCCTGCTCGATCCGAACACGTTTACCGTTCTCTCGGTCTTGAGCTCGCTTCCTTCCGACATTTCGGGCGGAACGACCGGTGCCGCAGTCGGTGCTGGTGTCTACGACCTTGGCTCGATCGTTGACATCGCTGCCCTCAGCGATGGTCCGGACGCTGGCCTCGCTCTGACGTACCTGACTGACACCAATGAGGTGCAGCCCGGCGTCGTCGTGATTCCTGAGCCGGCCACCGCTGGCCTCATGGGCATCGCCTCGCTCGGCCTGCTCCGTCGCCGCCGCGCCTGAGTCACCCGACGACTCAGTCGCAGGTCACGGACCTGACTCTGCAGCGACCCGCTGGCCTCGGCCGGCGGGTCGTTGCTTTTCGTAGTTACGCCATCGCCGGAACATCAACAGTCCCAGCCTCCGACCTACGCTCTCGCGTGGCCGGCACTCGTGAACAGCTCCATGCGCCGTGGCGGATGGAGTACATCCGATCGCTCGAAAAGGACCCAGTCGGTCGCGATCCGCTCGCCGATCGGTTCGCCGGGTGTTTCCTCTGTGCTGCCGCCAACATCGACGTCGCTGTTGCGGAGCTGGGCGAGGAGCGATCCGCCGCCATGCGACGCCGGCTGGTCATTCGCATCAGCGACCACTGCGTCAGCGTCATCAACCGCTTCCCCTACACCAGCGGCCACGTCATGGTCGCCCCGAGACGCCACGTCGCGGAACTCGAACATCTCACGGCTGACGAGGCGATGGACTTGCATTCCGAAACTGTCCGCGTCATCCAGCTGCTTCGCGACGTCATGAACCCGCAAGGCTTCAACGTCGGCATCAACCTCGGCACCGCTGCTGGCGCAGGCATCCCCGGCCACCTGCATCGTCACATCGTGCCTCGCTGGGCGGGCGACACGAACTTCATGAGCGTCGTCGGCGACGTCCGTGTCGTCCCACAGATGCCCGAGACACTCTGGGACATCCTCCAGGAACGCCTCGGTCGCGGCTGATCAGGCCCGACCGAGTCCGACCGCCTGACGCAGTTCTCGGAGTTCTCGCGGCGTGAGCGGCCGGCTGGACCCCTCGGGCAGCTCACGCATCTGCAGTGGCCCGATCCGCGTTCGTCGGAGGTCGCGGACCTTGTGCCCGAGCGACGCCAGCATTCGGCGGATCTGCCGATTCCGGCCCTCCTTGATTGTCAGCTCCAGGACGCTCCGCTCGCGATCCCGGCGGACGATTTTGATCGTCGCCGGTGCAGTCTTGCTGCCACGGGTGGTCGTGCGATCGACCAGGAAGATGCCGTCACCCAGCTCATCCGCGGCTTCGGGCGTGACTTCGCCATCACAGACGACGCGGTAGGTCTTGGGCACGCCGAATGACGGATGCGTGAGCCGATGAGTCAGTTCGCCGTCGTCCGTGAGCAGCAGCAATCCCCGGCTTGTCGCATCCAGTCGACCGACAGGCCAGACACGCCGGCGAAAGTCAGGTGGCAGGAGGTCGATCGCCAGTGTCTGCCGACGCCCGGCCGTCGTCTGGGCGACGTTCGTGCAGACCACATGCTCCGGCTTGTTCATCAGGATATACGCATGCGAAGATCGCTTTCCGCCCGGACGCGCAGCCGCCGGACCCCGCACCCGCTCGCCGTCGACGCGGAGCTCGTCTGAGGCCGGATCGACAAGGCACGGCAGCCTGCGGACGACGTCGCCGTTGACCGTCACCCGACCTGCCAGAACCAGCTCTTCGCACGCGCGACGCGAGGCGACGCCGGCGCCAGCGAGGACCTTCTGAATGCGTTCTCGTCCATCGTCCGTCACGGACGGGCACGATAGGAAGTCGTTGCGTCACTCGACCGGTCGCTGCTGTTGCAGCAGCCAATCGACCGCGTCGCCGATGGCGTGCTGGACAATGCCGACGTGGCCTTCGTCTTCGTAGAGCTGAAATCGCGCCGGCGAACCCGCGTCGCGAACCGCCTGCACAACGGATTCGAGACGTTCGACGCGAAAGATCCTGTCACGACCCGCCGCCAGCATGAACGTCGGCAGTGCGTTCGTCGCCACCACCGGTCGGCCGCCACCCGCGACCAGGGCGACCGCAGCAAACGTCTCGTTCACCGGCCCGTCCGGATCGCCCAGCGTCCAACCCGTCAGCGTGATCGCCCCGAGCGAGTGGCCGACGGCGTAAACACGACGCTCGTCGACCGGATACCGCTCGACCAGAGCCTCGACCAGATCAACCGCCCTGTCGCCGCGTCCGACCAGCGGGTACGTCTGCGGCGAGACCAGAATGAACCCTTCGCGATCGGCAAGACGCCGCAGCTTCCCATCGCCGTAGCCGAGGATGAACATGTTCTCGTCCGCACCGGCTCCGTGGAGCGCGACAATCAGCGGGACCGGCTTGGCGTCGCGAACGACGTAGGACGGCACGTGCACGATGGCCGGTAGACCCGCGAAGGTCGCCCAGTACGTGCCGGCCTTGCCGACGTACGGATCACGCCCTTCCACCACTGCCGATGTCTCGCAAACGAGGTCGCGCGCCAGCGTGTGCGGCAGCTCGACAAGCGACGCCGGCCGACCTTCCACGCCGATCGGCTGAAGCAGCTTGAGCCGATCACGAAGGACATCGGCGGCCTGCGATGTCTGGCCCGCCGCGTCGAGCCTTGCCGTCAGCTCCCTCGCGAGCGCCGGCGGCGTCTTGTCGACGACGCTGAACTCGTGCCGCAGCCAGAAGACGCCATTCGTGCCGAGAAAGCCCAGCTGATAGTCGCCGGCCTTGCGAACGCGCGTCTCGATGCTCTGGCCGTCGGGATCCATCCGGAACGTCGCGAGCGTCTTGTCGCCGTTGCGGATGACCATCGGCAGGCGTCGCGGCTGACGTTCGACGTCGTACATCGGCTTGACGCTGATGCCGAACGTTTCCCCGGCCAGCGGAATCGGCGGGTCGAGCCGGATGAGCGTCGCCCGAGCCGCCCGATCGACCGGGCCGTCCAGCTCGATCGGCAGCATCGCGTCGGTCATGCGCGCGAACTCCTGCGCCGCACGCGTCCACTGCTGGCGAAAAACGAGGCCAGAAAGCCAGTCGTACCGGCGATTGACCTGCCGCCGAAGATCGCCAGTCGGCGGATGCGTTTCGAGGGTTCGCTCGAAGGTTTGGAAGCTCCGCGCGACGTCGTACGGGCCGATCTCGATCTGGGCGACGCTCGGCCGGGTCGTCTGCGCCCACGCTGCCGAGCACGACAGCAGTAAGACCAGTCCGACACGACACAAGAACGACCACATCGCAGAGACCGTACGGTCCCGTGTGTCGCGAGACCCGACGCCACCCGATCAAGCCGCCGGAGCGATCGCCCTGCCGGTCGTCGAGGAGCCGTGGTACGCCGACGGCCTGCGGTTTCGCTGCACGACCTGCGGGAACTGCTGCACGGGCCCGGCGGGCTATGTCTGGATCGACGACGAAGAAGTCGCCGGCTTGGCCGAGCACCTGAAGCTCGAAGAGCGCGACTTCCGCAAGCAGTTCGTCCGCAAGATCGGCAAGCGGCTGAGCCTTCGCGAGCACCGCCAGCCCAACGGCGAGTACGACTGCGTCTTCCTGAAGCCACTCCCCGGCGACAAGCCTGGCCGACGCAAACGCGGCTGCAGCATCTATCAGCACCGGCCATTGCAGTGCCGCACCTGGCCCTTCTGGGGCGGCGTGCTCCAGAGCAGAGAGGCGTGGGACCACTGCAAATCGACCTGCCCCGGCATGGATTCCCCAAAAGGCCGGCACTACACCGCAGACGAAATCGAAGCCATCCGCGACGCCGACGACTGGCCGAAGTCGCCGCCATCGTCCGCCTAGCGATGGAAGACTAAGCGGTCATCCTGAGCGAGCGCAGCGAGTCGAAGGACCTCGTTTGAGCGAGCGTGCAGAGGCAATCGAGGTCCCTCGGCTGCGCTCGGGATGACGGAGGGAGGTCGCGAACCGCGATCTCCGGCCGTTCCGGAGAACGTGCCGCAGTGGTAGCTTTCACGCATGCGACGACTTCTGACCGCTGCCTTGCTTGCCGCGACGCCTGCGGCGTTTGCTGACGACATCGAAACGCTCGACTTCTCCTACGCCCTGCCCAACGGCGAAGAGGCTACCTCGGTCGTCTTCTTTCCAGAGGAGGCCGAAGGGGAAGAGGTGCCGGTCATCTTCGTCATTCCTGAGTGGTGGGGCCTGAACGACTACGCGAAGATGCGTGCCGAAGACCTCGCCCACGAGGGCTACGTCGCCATCGCGCTCGACATGTACGGCGGCGACCGGGTAACCGAAGACCCCGGCCAGGCCGGACAGTGGGCAGGTGCCGCCCAGCAAGTCGGGCTCGGCGTGCTGGCCGGTGCCGGGATCGATGCGGCGGAGGCAGCGCTGGACGACCTCGACATCGACGCCGACGGCATGGGTGCGATCGGCTTCTGCTTCGGCGGCTCCACGGTGGTGGCGCTGGCTCAGAGCGACTGGGCCGACCGGCTCGACGGCGTCGTCAGCTTCCACGGCGGGCTGTCGAAGGACTCCGCTCCGCAAGGCGACTACGCCGGCCCGCCGATGCTAATCCTCCATGGCGGGGCCGATCCGCTCGTCCCGCCGGACGCGTTCGGCGGGTTCGTTCAACAGGCCGTGACTGCCGGTGTGCCGCTGTCGATCGTCAACTTCCCCGACGCTGTCCACGCCTTCACGAATCCCGGTGCCGACGCCAAGGCCGAGGAGTATCCACAACTCGCCGGTGCGATCGCCTTCGATGAAGAGGCGACGGAGGTCAGCTTCGAAGTGATGTTCGAGTTCTTCGAAATCACCATCGGCGAGCTGGACGATGATTGAGGGCGGAGACTTGTGACTCGTGAACTTGTTACTCGGGCAGAGCGACTCGTGGCTCTGGCCCAAGTTCACCCTCACCGCGCCAAACAATTCACCAATCACTCAGGATCCGGAAGCTCCGCGACGAAGCCAGCCAGCGTCTGCAGGCTCGGCGACTCCGCGCTCCGGACGTAGTGGCCACTGGTGGCGACGCCGCAGCAGAGGCTTTGTTCGAGATCGAGCCCAAGCGTTCGGCCGAGCATGAAGCCAGCGTTGAAGTGGTCGCCGGCACCGGTGCTGATCTTCGGCTGCTTCACGAACGGTCCAGCGAACTCCGCAGACGCATCGGCCGTCGCCGCGGCGGCACCGGCACGCGGGTGGACGACCGCACAGTGGATGCCGAGCGCTTCACGGATCGCTGACGCCGCACCGGGCAGGTCATCGGTCGTCGGCTCGTCGAGCTTCAGCACGGCCGCAACCTGCTTCGCTTCGCTCAGGTTCATGCCGAGCGTGACGTCGGCGAACTCCTGCATTTTGCCGAGCAGCTTGACCGCGTAGCTTAAATCGTCGCGTGTCCGCTTCTCGGGGTCGGCCAAGTCAACGAAGACGTGACGACGCGGCCCGTTGGTCCACTCGGGCAGCTCGCCAAGCACGTCGCCGATGAGCTTGGCCCAGATGCGGCTCATCTGCGGCAACATCGTCCAGTTGACCATCGCGACCAGCTTGCTCCGGCCGAGCAGCCGCTCGAACGTCTCGGGCCCGAGCCGGCCGACGAGGTTTTCCCACGTGATGTCCTTGAGCGACTCGTGCTTGCCGAACATCAGCTTGCCGTCGCTGAACTCCAGGGCGTCGGTGAACGCCGGCTGGGCGATGCTGCGGATGTCCGCACGCCTGCCGAACTCGGCGAAGATCGGATCGACGTCCGGGTAGCCGAGGTTGCCGACGTAGGTGACGTCCAGCCCAAACGACGCGAGCGCGTTGGCCATGATCGGCCCGTTGCCGCCGAGCTTCCGGGTCTTGACGACCAGCTCCAGGTTCGAGCTCATCCCGGCCGCCGCGGAAATCTTGCTTCCGAGGCGATCAATGCTCTCGACTGCCGCGTAGTCGGTCGCACTCTCCCGCGTCTCGACGACATCGCAGATGGTGTCGATGAAGCCGTCGAACCCCACGAGACACGTCAGCGAAGAGGCGGACCCCGAGGCGTCGGAAAGGGCTTTTGCGGTCGCTTGGCAAACGTCGGCGCGGGCTGTCATGGCGCGATGATACCGAGCCGCCTGATCCTGATCAGGACCATCTCGCGTTGTCGCAGGTCGATCGTTATGGTGGCCGCGCCAAACCATGCCACGCGTCCGCAAAGCCGTCATTACTGCCGCTGGTCGCGGCACCCGTCAGTACCCGGCGACCAGTGCGTTGCAGAAGGAGATGATCACGCTGGTCGATCGCGACGGGCTGACCAAGCCGACGCTCCAGCTCATCCTTGAAGAGTGCGTCGAGAGCGGCATCGACGAGATCTGCATCGTCGTCAGCCCCGGCGGTGACACGGCCCTGCGCGAGTACTTCAAGCGGATGGACGACCAGACCGCCCGCTCCTTCCGCGGCAAGGACTGGGCAATCCTCGAAAGCGAAAACCTCGGCAGCATCGGCGATCGCTTGACCTTCGTGACGCAGGAAACGCCCGAAGGCTTCGGGCATGCCGTCTACCAAGCACGCGACTTTGTGGGTGACGAGCCGTTCGTCCTGCTCCTGGGCGATCACGTCTACATCAGCGACGAGAAGGACCGGTGCGTCCTGCAGCTCATCAAGACCTTCGAGAAGTTCGGCCTCGACGCGTGCACCGGCGTTCAGCCAACGATCGAGCGGCTGCTCTACCTCTTCGGCACGATCAAGGGAAAGCCTTACGACGTCGAAAAGGGGCTCTTTCAAGCAGAACTAATCATCGAAAAGCCGGACGTCGAGGTCGCTCGCGAGAAGCTCGTCACACCCGGCTTGCCCGCGGGTAACTTCCTGACGCACTTCGGCATCCACGTCTTCGGGCCGGGCATCTTCGATTCGATCGAGCACCACATCACCAACAACATCCGCGACAAGGGCGAGATTCAGTTCACCAGCGCCCAGGAGCACCTTCGCCAGAACTGCGAGATGTACTGGGCCCAGATCGTCCGTGGGCAGCGATACGACATGGGCATTCCCTACGGCCTGATCGAGACGCAGCTCGCCCTGGCGTTGGCGAGCGACCACCGTGCGCAGGTCTGTGAGGCGATCGCCCGCATCCTGGCGATGCAGATCAAGGAGTGACCATGAAACGCTTTCGAATGATGCTGCTCGCTCTTCCGCTTCTGGCACTCCTTGCCGGCTGCGAGCTCGAGCCCGAGGACGAGCCGTTGTCGGCACAGGACGCACTCGACGCGGACCGGCGAATGCAGGCCGACGCGGATGCGTTGCTGCGTGAGAAGAGCCCGAACGACGTCGTCCCGCCGGCACTTGTCACACCTCAGGAGCAATGAGGCAGCTGCGTTCGTACACTTGTGGTGCCATGGACCGCTCGCTGCTAGCACTGCTTCTCGTCGTCTTGACCGCTACCGGCCTCGCCGGATGTGCAACGCGTGAGAACCCGGACGACCTCGACGTTGCGGCCGTCCCGCTGGAGTACGACGAGGCCATGCTCGTCCGCGACTGGCCTCGCACCACGACGCACTACCTCGGCGGTGGCGTTCAAGCTGGGCCGAGCTACTACCCGCTCGCGCCGGCCGGGCTGGCTGAAGAAGACAAGGGCGACGAGAACATCGCACGCCTGACGGACGGCCTGTTCTTCCTCGTCAACACGGCGATTCTGCCGGTCCAGCTCATCCTCGATCCGCCGGTGATGAGCGAGACCTACCGGCCTGGCGATGTCGCGCCGACTTTCCACGCAGTCCCGCCGATGGATCGTCGTGTCGAGACGCTGACGCCCGTCGTCGTCGTAGCCGAGGCAGAAGCAGCACCGACGACGCGACCTGACGAGGCGGCTGTCCAGCCGAAGGACGAGCCCGAAGTCGAGTCCCCCGTCGAGGAAACGACCAGGCCGACGACCCGGGTCTTTCTGCCGGCCAAGTGATCCTGCCGTGTCGGCCGACCCGTCGCACCCGTTCGTCTCTCGCGGCGGCCTGAAACTCGACGCCGCCCTGCGTGCCTTTGACCTCTCCGTCGAGGGCTGTGTCGCGTGCGACCTCGGCTGCAGCACGGGTGGCTTCACGGACGTCCTGCTGCGTCACGGTGCCGCCCGGGTCTACGCCGTCGACACCGGCTACGGCGTGCTCGATTGGAAGCTTCGCAACGACCCGCGCATCGTCGTCATGGAGCGACAGAACGCGATGCATGTCGAGCTGCCGGAGCCGGTCGACCTCGTCGTCGCCGACGCCGGCTGGACCCGGCAAGTAAAGCTGCTGCCGAACGTCGTCAAGCTGCTCGGCGAGACGGGAGGCGATGTCGTGACACTCGTCAAGCCGCACTACGAGGTGCCACGCGACGCCGTGCCGCGCGGCGGCGTGCTGGCAGACGACGTCGCCCGCGCGACGCTCGAACGCCTCTTGCCCGAGATCGTGGCCTTCGGGTTCGAAGTCCTCGGCACGATCGACAGCCCCATCCGCGGCAGCCGGGGCAAAACCGCTCACGGGAACATCGAGTTTCTGGTCCACCTTCGACGCTCTTCTGACGCCGTGTGACCTCGGGCATTGCCCCATCGCGTTGCGTTCGCCATCATCAGTCCCATGCCGAAGCGCGACCCTTGCATTCTCGTCATCTTCGGTGCCAGCGGAGACCTTGCGAAACTGAAGCTGCTGCCGGCGTTGTACAAGCTCGCATCGCAGAAGTTGCTGCCGGATGACCTGGTTCTGGTCGGCTACTCGCGCACCAAGATGAGCGACGACGACTTTCGCCAGCGGTTCCGCGAGGCCGCGACCGACAAGCACGACTGCGACCCAGAGCTCATCGATGACCTGTGTTCGCGGACGTACTATCACGCTGGCCAGTACGACGCGGCCGACGATTTCGCGGCGCTAGGCAAGCGGCTCGACGAGCTCGACGCCAAGCACGCGACCAAGGGCAATCGGCTCTTTTACCTCTCCACGCCGCCCAGCACGTTCACGCCCGTCGTCGACCAGCTCGGCGATGCTGGCCTCGTCGAGCGACGTCACCCCGACGACACCGACGCTGACCGTTGGACCCGCGTCGTCATCGAAAAGCCCTTCGGCTACGACCTCGCCACCGCGCGCAAGCTCAACGAAGACCTGCACGGCCGGCTCGACGAGTCGCAGATCTACCGGATCGACCACTACCTGGGCAAAGAGCTCGTCCAGAACATGATGGTCCTGCGGTTTGCCAACGCGATCTTCGAACCGCTGTGGAACCACAACTTCGTCGACCACGTCCAGATCACCGTGGCCGAAAGCGTCTCTGCCGACGATCGTGCCGGGTACTACGACAAGAGCGGCGCGCTGCGCGACATGGTGCAAAACCACATCCTGCAGCTCGTCGCCCTGACGGCCATGGAGCCGCCGGCCGGCTTGGACGACAAGCACACGCGCGACGAGAAGGTCAAGGTCTTCCAGAGCATCCGTCCGATCCGCCAGAGCCAGGCCGCGCACTACGCGGTGCGCGGGCAGTACGGCCTAGGCGAGTTCGGCGGTGGCAAGTCGACTAGCGGTTACACTAGTGCCAAGGGCGTGGGTGACGGCACGACGACCGAAACCTTCGCCGCCATGAAGTTCTACGTCGACAACTGGCGTTGGAGCGGCACGCCCTTTTACGTCCGCACTGGCAAGTGCCTGCCCAGCAAGGTCAGCGAGATCGGCGTTCGGTTCAAGAACCCGCCGCTCACGCTGTTCCAGAAGCAGTGCGAGTCACCGGTCTACCCGAACGACCTGGTCATCCACGTCGCACCAAAGGGCGGCATCAGCATGCGGGTCAACGGCAAGGTGCCGGGCAACGCGTTGTCGATCAAGCCGGTCGCATTCGACTTCGACTACTCCGCAACCTTCGAGAAGGAGCCACCAGAGGCGTACGAGCGGCTCATCGCTGACGCGATCGCGGGCGACCAGAGCCTCTTCATCCGCGGCGACGAGGCCGAGGCCGCGTGGCAGGTGGTCGACCCGGTGCTCCGCGGCTGGTCCGAACTCGACGCCGCCGGCAAGGGCCCCGAGACCTACGCCCCCGGCACCTGGGGCCCCAAAGCTGCCACCGAACTCCTCGCCCGCGACGGACGCTCGTGGATGCAAGACAACTCCGAACCCCAACCCGTCATCGCGTGTGCGTTGTGAGTCAGGACGAGTGTTGCTCGAAGCACGTCAACGATCCCCAACGCGAAAACTCACCGAAGCCGCTGGGCAGAGCGAAGCGTCGCCCCGGGTCTGCGTCCGGACCCGAGGCGACGCTTCGCTCTGCCTACGGCTTCAAAGGTCAATCGGGTGCTTCTGACCTAACAAACCAAACATCAATCTCCGACGGTCTCAGCAGTCAAAACCGCTCGCACGCGGACCGCTTTCACGGGCGTGTTCCCACGCGCACCTTCGATGGGCGGCTGGAAGTTGCCGACAAGCAGGACGTCGACGAACTTGCCGGGCAACGGACGAAGGTTGACGTACACCTCGCGCGGCTGAAGCTCCCGCACGCCGCCGGGCGTTGCGAACGAGATGAAGCTCTTGCCAGCCGCCTTCTCCGTCGCCTCGGCATCGAAGTACCACTCGGCGTCGGCGACATCCTCAGGACGGACCGAGCCGCCTTCGTCCAGCTTCTCCTGAACCGCCACCGCCGACGCGTCGGACAGGGCCAGTTCCATCTCAAAGAAGAAGTAGCTGCCGTCCCAGCCCGCCTCGGTCGCCTCGGCCGGGTCGTCGCTGAAGAGTCGCGCCAGCACCTTCGTGTCGTCGCCCTCACCCTCGGCCCGCAGCCACAGCTTGGCCGGCGGAAACTCGTAGGCCGTCTCAACGTCGTTCTCGTCGATCAGGTAGACGAACGCCGAGTCGCGCGGCTCGTCGTCGATCTCCGGCATCTCCACATCGACCGCAACATTCGGCCGCGTCGCCGGACCCACCGGCTTGCCCGGCATGGCCGTGCCGCCGGTGTCGTCATCGCAACCAACAAGCCCCAGACCGACCAGCGCCGGACCGAGGGCGAGCATGAGAAGACGTCGCGACATCACGAGAGGGACCGAGCCGGCCCGGCACAGTGTACGACATCCGCCATCCACATGCGTTGCATCGCCGGACCAGGTGCCCCGCCATCCGACTCAGCCGTTATCAGACGCCCGCCGCCAGCTTGTCCCGCAGGTACGTCTTGAGCCGGCTGGTGTTGACCTTTTCCTGCTGCATCGAGTCGCGGTCGCGGACGGTGACGGTGTCTTGGCTGATCGTGTCGCCGTCGACGGTGACGCAGAATGGAGTGCCGACTTCGTCCTGGCGGCGATAGCGGCGGCCGACGGCGCCGCCAGCGTCATAGGTGGCGGTCATCTCGGTTCGCAGGTCGTCGTAGATCGCGGTCGCCTTCTCGGGCATGCCGTCCTTCTTGACCAGCGGGAAGACGGCCACCTTCGTCGGGGCCAGGTGCGGGGCGAACTTGAGGACCGTTCGCTTGTCGCCCCCCACCCCGTCGACCTCTTCCTCGCGGTACGCCTCGCAGAGCACGACGAGCACCGCCCGCGTCAGGCCACTGGCGGGTTCGATGACGTGGGGGATGAACTTCTCCTTCGTCGCCTCGTCGTGGTACTTCATGTTCTGGCCGCTGTGCTCCTGGTGGGCGGAGAGGTCGAAGTTGGAGCGGTGGGCGATGCCCTCGAGCTCGCCGTAGTCGGGGGCGGTGAAGGGGTATTGGTATTCGATGTCGACGGTGCCAACGCCGTTCTTGGCGTAGTGGGAGAGCTCGTCCTTTTCGTGGTCGCGAAAGCGGAGCTTGTCGCCAGTCACGCCGAGCGACCGCCACCACTTCATGCGTTCGTCTTTCCAGAAGTCGTACCACTTCTGCGTTTCGGCTTCGTGGCAGAACCACTCCATTTCCATCTGCTCGAACTCGCGTGAGCGAAAGATGAAGTTCCGAGGCGTGACCTCGTTGCGGAACGACTTGCCGATCTGGGCGATGCCGAAGGGCACCTTGACCCGCATCGTGTCGAGGACGTTCTTGTAGTTAAGGAAGATGCCCTGGGCCGTCTCTGGGCGGAGGTAGGCCTTGGAGTCCTCGTCGGCGAGAGCGCCGACGTAGGTCATGAACATCAGGTTGAACTCGCGTGGCTCGGTCAGCGTGCCGGCCTCTTTTGTTGAAGGCGCGACGATGTTCCCATATTGATCCAGCGCGAGACTCGTCAGATTAAGAACGTCGTAATCATCCGGATTTCGCTTCGCCCCGCGTTTGATCTTCTTTTGAGCTTCGGCCTCATCACCCGGCATGAATGCGAAGGCGTTCCCTTGCCCGTCCCGCGGGACGTAGACCTTGACGTGGTCGGCCCGGTATCGCTGCTTCGTCTCGCGGTCGTCCACCATCGGATCGCTGAACCCGCCGACGTGGCCGGAGGCGACCCAGGTCTTGGGGTTCTGGATAATCGACGAATCGAGTCCGACGATGCTGACCGGGCGGCCGTCGGGGCCGATGGGGGGGGATTCGACGGTGCACTTCCACCACGAGTCGCGGATGTTGTTCTTGAGCTGCACGCCCAGCGGGCCGTAGTCCCAGAAGCCGTTCAGGCCGCCGTAGATCTCACTGGCGGGGTAGACGAAGCCGCGTCGCTTGCAGAGCGACACGAGCGATTCCATCGAGACGTGCTGGGTGGCATCCGACATGGGACGGACACCGTAGGGGGGCGTCTGCTCGTGGTAGCCGCGGGCTTACAGCTCGCGGTTCGGAAGGCATCAGGCACTCAACGTTGTAACCGCGGGCTGTAAGCCCGCGGCTACCAGTGATTCTGCGTTGTGGTCAGCAGTCGAGCCTCAGCCCGCGGCGGCGCGGGCTTTGTTCAGCTTGAGCTGGAGCTTGCTGCGGCGGCGGGCGGCGACGTTCTTGTGGAGCGTTGGGGTGCTGGCGACCTTGTCGAGCACGCTGGCGGCCTTGTTCAGCAGCGTCTGGGCCTCGTCGAACTTGCCGGCCTCGATCGCCTCGTCGAACGCCCGCACGGCACTCTTGACCCGGTCCTTCCGCCAGCGGTTGCGGGCGTTGCGTTTCTCGTTTTGACGAATGCGCTTCTTAGCGGACAGGGAGTGGGCCATGGTCGTTACGGGCGTTGGGGAACTCGATCACGCCGACATCCGGCCGGCGGGAAGGGGGAGGGTAGGACGTGTCGGGCGGGTTGGCAGCAGTGAGACGCAGAAAGCTTGAAGGAGGAAGCTTGAAGCTAGAAGGTTCGCCGCGACGCCCGGCTGGCGCTCGTGACCTCTTCTAGCTTCAAGCTTCCTCCTTCAAGCTTTCCGGCTCACTCACGCTTCCTTCTTCTTCGCCCGCAGCTCCTTGATCCGCTTTTGGACGTCGCGGTAGGAGAAGTCCCACCGTGCAATCTGGCTGTACGCCTTGAGGGCTTCGTCGATGTCGTCTTTGCCTTCGTTGGCCCGGCCAAACCAGTAGTAGATGCTCTTGGCCCGGTCGTCGGCGTCGCCCTGGTAGCTCTCGATGACGCCCTGCAAGGTGTCGGCCGCCTCGTCGGGGAAGTCGGCGAGCAGGAACGCCCGGCCGAGCAGGAATCGGCTGTCGTCGCGAACCTTGGCGTCGTTCTGGCTCTGCTGCAGCAGCGGAATCGCTTCGTCGTAGCGGTCCAGGTCGAAAAGTCGGCGGGCCTGCTCGTACTTGTACTTGTTCTCCGTCGGGTAGGCCTTGGCGGCGGAGGCGAAGTGCTCCAGCTCCATCTCCGACTTCTCACGACGGAAATCGACCAGCTCCTTCTGGGCTTCGGCATCGTCAGGATCGGCCTCGGCGACCTGCTTGAGCATCCGCTCGCCCCGCGCGAACTGGCGGATCTTGATTTCGTTGGCCGAGAGCCGCCAGCGGAAGTTCTTGGTTCGTCCGAAGGCCTCTTCGAGGATCGTCAGGGCCTCGTTCTCGTACTTGAGCTCACGGGTCTTGACCAGCGTCTCGACGAGCTTGGCCAGCTTGCCCGGCACATCCGGCTCGGCCCTGTACTCGGCTCGGGCTCGCTCGAGCTGGCCCTGGAGCGCATCGACCGTCTGGATGTCGCTGTCCTTCTCCTGAAGCTCGCGCTGGGTGTCGGCACTGCGGACGCTCTGGCGGAAGTCGCCCTGGTCGTACTTGCCCTCCTGCATCGTCATCTGCGCCGCCAGCTCGCGTAGTTCGTGCTGAAGGCCACCTTCGTCGGGACGCAGCGCTGCCGCTTGGCCGAGGGCATCGGCGGCGAGTTTGAACTCTCCGACGCTCTTGTAGATCTCCTTGAGCCGGATGAAGGCTTCGGCGTCGGGCTTGGCGTTGTCGAGCAGCGCCCGGAACATCATCGGGCCGATCCACGTGACGACGGTGTTGAGCCTCAGCTTGGCAGCGGCCTTGGCGAACAGCTCCATGTGCCCGGTGTTGCCCGGGTCGTTGGCCAGGAGCTTGCGGGCGTTGAGGAAGTTCTCGGCCGGGTCTTTGGTAACGCGTTTGAGCTTCATCGCCGCCAGCGAGCCAATCGGCTTGCCACCGGTGGCTTTGCGTGTGAGGGCGATTTTGCGGAGTGCCGTATGGGCTTCGAGATCGTCCGGAGCGAGCTTGAGACCCTGCAGGTAGAGCTCGATCGCGTAATCCTGCTGGTTGGCCTCGGCGACCTTTTGACCACGATCGAAAAACTTCTGCGCCTTCGACTGAGTTTCCGGAGTGGCGGCGTAGTTGACTTCTTCGGGCGCCTCGGACATGCCGCGAAGCATACCCGCCGGGCTGCTGCTGGGCGAAGAGGCCTCGTCAGCATTTGCTCAGACGCCCCAACCGCCGGCGACGTCGAGCTCGGCACCGGTGATGTACGCCGCCTCGCTGGAACACAGGAAGCTGACCGCGGCCGCCACTTCATCGGCGGTGGCGTAGCGGCCGATCGACGTCAGTGCGACCTGGCCGGCACTGTGATCGCCCGTCGCCGGGTTGAGGTCGGTGTCGACCGGGCCGGGCTGGACGACGTTGCTGGTGATGCCGCGTGGACCCAGGTCGCGTGCCCAGCCGGCCGACAGGCCGCGGATCGCGAACTTGCTCATGGAATAGATCGAGTTGCCGACGAACTGCGCCGCCTTCCCGCCGACCGAGCCGATCGTGACGATCCGGCCGCCATCGGGCATGGTCCGCGTGACCTCGCGTGTCAGGTAGAACACGGCCCGGACGTTGACGTTCAAGACGTCTTCGAACTGCCGATCCGTCACGTCGCCGATGATGCCGGACTCGAAGACGCCGGCGTTGTTGACGAGCACGTCGATCGGCCGGGAAAGCCGGCTCGCCAGCGTCTGGCCGCCGTTGGGTTGGCTGAGATCGGCGTGGACAACCGTGCCGCCGATCTCACTGGCAACCGCCTCGGCCCGATCGCGGCGAGCATTGTAGTGGACAAGCACGTCGAAGCCGTCCGCGGCCAGACGCCGGGCACAGGCGGCGCCGATGCCGCGACTGGCACCGGTCACGAGGGCAGTTCGCCGGGCGGATTCGGTCATGCCCGACCGTATCAACCGGCCGGGCGATTCCGTACGATGACTCGCCGACGATGCCGGACCCCGACGCCACCATCGCCAGTCTCCGCAAGGCCCTGGACGCCACGCCGACCAACGCGGTGCTGCGTGGGCACCTCGCCCAGACGCTCCTGGACGCCGATCGAGCGGAAGAAGCGGAGTCCGAGTTCCGCCGGGCGTCGGCCGACGATCCGACCGATCCGATGCTCAAGCTCGGGCTGGCGTCGGCCTTCGTCGCTCAGAAGAAGCAGTCGCAGGCGATGGTCTTGCTGGAGAGCATCACCAAAGGCGACGACGCCCTGCCCGCGGGCCGTGTGCTGCTGGCCAAGCTGCTGCTCGCCGAGGGCAAGACCGACGACGCCGAGCACCACTACAAGATCGCAATTCGCGAGGACGCCAGCGTCGCGGACAAGGAGCTGAGCAAGGAGCTCGGCATCCGCCCGCAGTTCGGCCCGCACGATCCGGACGAGTTCGACTACCTCATGGCTCAGTCGTCGTCGGGTGCCGGGTTCACCACCGGCGACATGGACGAGGACGAGGAGGACATCCCGTTCGAAAACGTCGAGCGGCCTTCTATCAAGTTCGACGACGTCGGCGGGCTCGAAGACGTCAAAGAGCAGGTGCGGATGAAGATCATCCACCCGCTCGAGCATGCCGAGCTGTACCAGGCGTACGGCAAAAAGCTCGGCGGCGGCATCCTGCTCTACGGCCCGCCCGGCTGTGGCAAGACCCACCTCGCCCGAGCCACCGCCGGCGAAATCGACCGACGGTTCATCTCCGTCGGCATCAGCGACGTGCTGGACATGTGGGTCGGCAATTCGGAAAAGAACCTGCACGCCCTCTTCGAGCGCGCGCGACGCAACAAGCCGTGCGTCCTCTTCTTCGACGAGGTCGACGCGCTCGCTGCCAGCCGGCAGGACATGCGGCAGTCCGCAGGTCGGCATCTCATCAACCAGTTCCTGGCCGAGCTCGACGGGGCCGACCACGACAACGACGGCCTGCTCGTGCTCGCCGCGACGAACGCGCCATGGCACGTCGACCCGGCCTTTCGCAGGCCCGGCCGATTCGATCGCGTCGTCTTCGTCCCGCCGCCGGATGCGCCGGCCCGGGCAGCGATCCTGGAAGCGATGCTCAAGGACAAGCCGACGCAGGACGTCGACCTCGCCAAAGTCGCCAAGTCGGCCGTCGACCTGAGTGGTGCCGACCTTAAGGCCGTCGTCGACGCGGCCGTCGAGGCGAAGCTGGCCGACGCGATGAAGACCGGCAAGCCCGAGCCGATTGGGACGAAAGACCTGCTGCGTGCCCTGAAGCAGGTCCGCCCCAGCACCCGCGAGTGGTTCGACACCGCCAAGAACCACGTCCTCTACGCCAACCAGGGCGGTGCGTACGACGACGTGGCCAAGTTCCTGAAGCTCTGACGACGCTGCCTTGACGAGCGACTACGACGACATCGAACCCGCTGCGCCCGTCGCCGTTCGCGGCGGTGGTGATCAGCCGCTGCAGCGGGCAATGATGCTGATGCAGCAGCGACGCCTTGATGACGCGATCGAGCAGCTGAAGCTTGAGCTTTCGCAGAACCCAGGAAGCGGCGTCGCCCACGGACTCATGGCGTTGTGCCTGCTCGACAAGGGTGACACGGACGCAGCGCTCCGCGAGGCCACTCTCGCGATACAGGCCGATCCGGACGAGGCGTTTTCGTACCACATCCTCTCGCGAGTCCGCACACGTCGCGACGAGGACATCGAGGCCGAGACGGCTGCGCGGGAGGCGCTGCGGCTCGACCCATATCAGTCCGGCTACTACGCCGACCTCGCCAATTCACTGATCGGCCAGGAGCGATGGGCCGAGGCTCTTGAGGCAGCCGATGAAGGCTTGTCCGTCGACCCCGACGACTGGGGCTGTCGCAACCTGCGGGCGACCGTCCTCACCCAACTCGGCCGACGGGACGAAGCCGACGCGACACTTCGTGGCGCGCTCGAACGTGATCCTGATGACAGCCACACTCACGCCAACCTCGGCTGGACGCAGCTGCACAAGAAGCAGCACAAGCTGGCGCTGGAGTCTTTTCGAGAGGCACTCCGGCTCGACCCGACCAACCAGTGGGCCAAGGCCGGGATGGTCGAGGCGCTCAAGGCGAAGAACCCGTTCTACCGCGTGTTCCTGAGCTACATGCTCTGGATGAGCCGGCTGAGCGACAAGGCCCAGTGGGCCGTCATCATCGGAGCGTGGGCGGGCTACCAGGTGTTCAAGGCCGTTGGGCAGAGTGCGCCGGAACTCAAGCCGATCGCGACGGGTGGACTGATCGTCTACGTCGGCTTCGTCGCGGTGACGTGGCTGGCGGTGCCGCTGTTCAACCTGTCGCTGCGGTTCAACAAGTACGGCTGGCACGCGCTCACGCAAGACCAGCGACGCGGGGCCAATCTACTCGGCGGGCTGTTGCTTGCCGCCGGGCTGACGGCCCTGCCGTGGACGTGGTCGCTGGATACGACCTGGCTCTTCGCCGCCGCCATCATCGCGGGGCTGCTCGTGCCGGCGGTCGGGATTCATCGCGTGGCGACCGGCAAACCTCGACTTGGGATGACGGTCTTCTTCGCAGCGATGGCAAGTCTTGCGACGGTGCTCCTCGTCGGCCTCGCGATCGACCCGGAAGGTAAGCTCTTCGACACCGCCCTCTTCGGCATCAGCGTCTGGTACGTCATCGGCGTCATCGCCAGCTTCTGGGCGGTCAACATCTTCGCCAGCAAGTACCCGAACAACACGATCGCATGAAGAGGAGTCGTGTGCCC
>JBCDKH010000047.1 GCA_038746835.1 Planctomycetota bacterium
CCGGCGATGCCTTGACCAGGCTGCGGATCGACGACTGCGCCCGTGCGAATTCTGCTAGCGGCTCCAGCGTCTGGCGGACGGCCTCGACCGCGCGACCGCTCATCGTCGGCGAGCCGGACACCACGCCCGCAACCATCGGCCCGGCCGTCACTTTTCGAGCGAACAGCACCTCGCCCAACTCCGACACGTCTGCCCGACAACACAAGACGTTCCGTTGTTTCGCGGCGTCGCCCACGCTCGCGTTGGCGGCCGGATCGTCCGTCGCGGCCACGACGAGGTTCGCGCCATCGACGTCATTCGGCTCAAACGGACGAAGTTCGACGGACGCCTCTGCCGGAAGTGTGGCGCGCTGCTGGATCGTCACGACGCGGACCGTCGCCCCGGCCTCGACCAGCGACGTGGCTCGTCGTGCTCCGACCGCCCCGCCGCCGACGATCAGCACGCGAAGGCCCGGCCCGTTCAACACGATCGGCACGGCCTGCTGCGGGTCCACGGTGTCAATGTACGTTCTTCGACAAAGCCTCTGAAGGCTCGGCACCGCCTTCGCTGTAGCGTTCGTCATGAGCGATCTGCCCAAACGGCCCTTCGGTAAGACCGGCCTCGATGTCTCCGTCCTCGGTTACGGCACGGCCCCGGCGTCCTTCCTGAAGGAGCACAGCGATGACGTCGTCGCCCTGGTCAACAAGCTGCTCGACAGCGGCGTCAACGTCCTCGACACCGCCACCGGCTATCCAGGCAGCCAGGCCTTCTTGGGCGACAATCTGAAGGGACGCCGCGACGAGTTCGTCCTGGTCAGCAAGGTCGGAAGCGCCGGCAACCCGTCGAGCTTCACCCCGGATCGAGTCCACAAAGACGTCGACAACGCGCTCAAGCTGCTCAAGACGGACCGCGTCGACGTGATGCTGCTCCACTCCTGCCCGCTGGACGTGCTCGAGGCGGACGAGGCGCTCGGTGCACTCGTCGAGGCACGCGACGCCGGGAAAATCCTCCACTGCGGCTACTCGGGCGACAACGAGGCGGCGGCGTTTGCGTGTCGGCTGCCAGATATTGCCGCGATCGAAACGAGCGTCAACATCGCCGACCAGCACAACGTCGAAGCCGTCCTACCGCTGGCCCAGAAGCACGACGTCGGCGTGATCGTCAAGCGGCCAATTGCCAATGCGGCGTGGCGTGACCTGAACGATCAGAAGGGCTTCTACCAGAAGTACGCCGCGACCTACACGGATCGCCTGGCGAAGATGGGCCTGACATCGGGCGACCTCGGCCTCGACTGGCCGGAACTTGCGTTGCGATGGACGCTCATGCAGCCCGGCGTCTCGACGGCAATCGTCGGCACGACCAACCCTGTCAACGCTCAGACCAACCTCGACTACGCCGCCAAGGGCCCGCTCTCCGACGACGTCGCCGCCATGATCAAAAAGGCATTCGACAGCGCCAACGACGGCAGCTGGATGGGTCAGACCTGAGCGGGCTTCGAGCAGACGCGATGGGAAAGCCCGCGTGATGATTCAGCAGCACGTCGCGAGTCGACGTTGTGTCAGACCAGCGTGTTGTGCTCGGTCATTGAGCCACCCGCGTCAGCGGGCACTTCGACACCAAATGCGCCCGCTGACGCGGGCGGCTAACTGCCAACGCTCTCGAAACAAAGAAGCAAACGGCATCCACCGCTAGCTGACCGGTCGCGTGCTGGGACGTGGTCCACGGTCGCGGCGAGGGGATGGCGTCGTCGGGGGGCCACCTTCGGGATCGTCGCGGTCGACCATGCGTTCGAATCGGCCCAGGATGCTCTGGCTGAGTTCGTTGACGCGTTCGCGGTCGCGTTCGAGGCGGGCACGTTCGCGGTCGAGTCGCTCGGACGCCTCGTCGAGCTGTCGGGCACGACGATCCAGCGCCAGGCCGAGAAATCGCTCCGCTTCCTTCCGTGCGGCTGCGACGGCGTTCTTGACGCCATCAGAATCGCCAGCCTCGCGGGCTTCACGCGCGTCCATCAGGTGGCCGAGGATCGCGTCTTCGCTGCGGAACTGCTGGAGGGCATGGGCGTGCTCATCCGGATTCGACTCCTGTAGCCGGCCCAGCTCCTCGACGCGTCGCACGATGCGTCCGCGAAGTCGGCCGAGCACCTGTTCCTGCATCTGCGGCCGCTCGTCTCCGAGCGCGTCCATCCGCTCGACGAACCGCTCGTACATCGCCATGCGGTGCGGCGAGTTCTCGGTGAGGAAAACCTGGGCTTTGGTCCACCGCTCGCTGTCGACGGCAACGGTTGCGGGGCCGCGACGACGGTCGCGATCCGACGATCCGGCCCTTTGGCGATCGCCACGGTCGCGCATGCCCGGCCGATCGGGAGGTCCCATCGAGCCGTCCGGCGGCGGAGGTGGTTGGGCCTCGGCCGAGCCGAGTGTGGCAAGGGCGAGGCTGGCAATCAGAAGGGCGCGGACCATCGTCGTCTCCAGTCAAAAGTCGTTTCAGCTGCCGATGTCGAACGAGTCGTCAATCGGCCAGGCCTCGCCGGACGTATCAGCGAAAATCGCATCCGCGTCGAGATACGCCACCGCGGCCGACCAGTCGTCCGTGGCACTCGTGAAGAGGCTCTCCACGTCCTGCCTTTCGGGGGCGTTCTGGACGTTGGTCTGCTGTGTTGGCTGTTGTGGGTTGCCTGCGAGTCGTCCGGACTCGGACTGGTCGGACGTGAGGAACGTGACAAGCACCAACCCGGCGACAAGGCTTGCCGCAGCAGCCAGGGGCCAGCGGATGACCCGCCATGCCGTCGACGAGGCGTCGCTCTCGCCGGCGAACCCGATTCGGCCGACGACGTCGCTGGACGACCGTGCCTGCAAGCGATTGTGGACCAGTCGCTTGGCATGAACAGCAGCCGAGGCGACCTCGGCGTCGGTGGGCGGCGTGGCGAACGAGTCGGCGACGTGCGTCTGCAGCCGCGCCAGCTCGGCATCGCCCGCCTCACCACGATCGGCAGCGAGGTACGCGTCGGCAAGGTCGGCGGGGAGATCGTGGTCGTCGTGGTCGGACATGGGTCGCAAAGCTCGTTTCGTTTAATTCAACGCCGTGGCTGCGGGCACTATTGCGGCGACTCCATCGCCAGACGTAACTTTTTGACCGCCTTGTGCATGCGACCCAGCGCCGTGTTGAGCGGACAGTCGAGCGTGTCGGCGATCTCCTTGAACGTCAGGCCCGCGAAGCACCGAAGCTCCACGACGCGTCGCTGTGGGTCGGGCAGCTCCAGCACCAGATGCCGAATCGCCTCGGCCTGCTCGGCACGCAGCACGTCCGCATCAGCGGCCTCGGCGTCGTCGGGCGTGAGCGTCGGATCGTTGGCGACGCGGTCGACTCGCCGCCGCTCCCGACCCGTGCGGCGAAAGTGGTCGTGGGCCTTGTTGGTCGCGATACGGAACAGCCACGGCTTGAAACCCGGGCCAGCGGCGGATTCGTCGAACTGGTCGAGGTGCTCCAGCACGCTCAGCCACGTCGCCTGATGCAGGTCTTCGGCTAGCGAGGCGTCGCCACGGGCGATTCGGCGGAGATAGCCGAGCAACGCGGGCGTGTGACGATCGACGAGCTGGTCAGCCGCGCTGGAGTCCCCGGCTTTGAGCGCGGCCACGAGCTGGTCGTCGGATGTCTCTTCTGGATCGGCGGCGTGGCTGGCGTCGTCCGTGGCGGTCATCACGCAATGTGCCACAACGGCACCGGGTCCGAGCTTATTGCATCGGCTCGATGGACCTACCGCAACAACTCACCAGCACCACTGCGGCTTGCGGGGAGGCGTTTGGCGACGCCGCGACGCGGGGCGCCGGCTTCGAGGCGGCGGTTGAGGACGTCGTCGCGGCTGAAGACGTCGAGCATCTGCCGGGCGATGCCACGCCAGGCGAAGTTCTTTCGGGCCCAGGTGCTGCCCTGCTCCTCGAGCTGGTCGCGAATCGCTTGATACAGAAGCGGTAAGGCGAGGCAGTACGCCAGTTCGCCCTCACGCTCAGGGTCGGCCCAGAGCGCGTGCGTGCCGAACTCGACCGACTCCCGCAGGCCGCCACGCGTCGTGATGACCGACGCCGTCCCGCACGCCATCGCCTCCACGGCGGTCATGCCGAAGGGCTCGTAGCGGCTGGGCAAGGCGTAGACGGCGGCGGCGCGGTAGACGTCGGGCAGGTCGTCATCGCTGACGTAGCCGTAGAAGACGACGTGGTCCGTCACGCCGAGACTCGCGGCGAGGCGGCGGAGCTCGTCGATCTGCTTCTGATCCTGCTTCGAGTCGTTGTGCCCGACGGCCATGACCAGGCGTGCGCCGGGAACCAGCTCCATCAGCCGAGGCATGGCTTTGATGAGCAGGTCGTACCCCTTGTTCCGAGCCATGCGTCCAAGGGCCAGGATGTCGTGCTCCTCGAAGCCCAATCGCTCCCGGACGGCGGGGATGCTCTCATCCGGCAGTGGCTTGAAGCGGGTTTCGTCCAAGCCCGCCGGGATGACGGTCACCTTTTCGTCGGGAATGCCGTAGTAGTTGAAGAAACGGTCTTCCTGCTGGTGGCTGGTCGCGATGAGGTGGTCGCACTTGGCAAACAGCTTCGTCTCGGCCTCGATGCGCTCGTCGAAGCGGTAGGTCTCGAACTTGTCGGGCGGCGTGTTCTGGTCGTTCATCTGCTCGCGCTTCCACGCGCCCAGACTGTGCGGCGTGTGGACGTGCGGAATGTCCAGCTTGTCCGCGACCGCCTGCCCGATGACGCCCGCATCCCAGTAGTGGCTGCTGACCAGCTCGTACTGCAGCCCGTCGGCGTCGATTTTCTTGAGCAGGTTGGCGATGCCCTCTTCGACGATGTCGTGGAAGTTCTCCTTGACGATGAACTTCTCGCCGCCGAACGGAATGCGCAGGACGCGGATGCCCTCGCCCATCTCGTCGACCTCGGGCTGGCCTTCGAACTGGCGGGTGACGACGTCGATGCGGTAGCCGAGGAGGCGCAGGGCTTTCGCAACTTCGAGGACGTAGACGACCTGTCCGCCGGTGTCGGGCTGCCCGAGCTTGGCCTCGGCGGCGACGTAGCCGTGGGTGCTGATGAGGCAGAAGTAGCCTCGGTAGCCGCCGTGGGGTTCGGACGACAGACCCGGCGAAGCATCGGCAGGATCACGTTGAGGATCGTCAGGCATCGTTGAAGGAACCGATCGTCGGACCGTCGTGCGGCCGGACTGTGACCCCGACGTGCGGGTGTTGGACGGTGGCAAGGTGGCAGTGGACATGCTCAGAACGCACGTGCCCTCCGTCGCACGTGCCTAAGCAGCTTATCGGAATCGCCCCAGATCAGGGACGATGAAACTGGTAACAGGTCACTCACCGACCGAAAAGCCGTGTAAGCGGCGGACCGAGGGTCACAGAATCACAAACGGATCGCGATCGACGTGCGACACCGCGACCTCGACCGACGCCGGCAGCAGATCTGACAAGCGCCGGCGCAGCACGTCCAGCGTAGGCCGCTCGCTGTTGGAGTGGAGGACGCAGACGGCGGTCAGGCCGAGCTTCGCGGCGCGGAGGGCGTCATGGTGCTTCAGCTCGCCCGTCACGTACAGCTCAGCGCCCTGCTTGGCGGCTGAATCGAGCAGGTCGCCGCAGGAGCCGGCACAGCAGGCGATGCGTTTCACCTCGCCGTCGACGGGGCCGGCGACGAGCAACTCGCCGACGTTGAGCTCGCGACGGATTCGACCGAACAGCACGTCGCGCGGCACCGGCTCGTCGAAGTCGCCGATGCGACCGAGTCCGACGACCTGGGCCGGGTCGGGCTCGCGTCGCAGCAGGTCGAAGGCGACCTCCTCGTACGGATGGGTCTGGCGGAGTGCGGCAACGACCTCGTCGGCTTTCCCTGCAGGCAGGGTCGTTTCGAGGCGGACTTCCTTGACGGTCTCCAGCTGACCCGGCTGACCGATGGCCGGGTTGGAGCCGTCGAGGCCGCGGAAGCTCCCGGTTCCGGTGGTGCGGAAGGCGCACGAGTCGTAGTCGCCGTAGCTGCCGGCCCAGGCGTCGAAGAGGGCCTTGGCGACGTCGTCCGCGTGGTCGGCCGGGACGAACGTCACCAGCCGCAGATCGCCCTTGGACGCCGGCTTCGGTGCCAGCGGCTTGCGGTGCGTCAGGTAGAGCAGATCGGCGAGGACGTCGTTCGTCCCACCGGGTGCGACGTCGAGTGCGGTGTGCGGCGAGTAGACGGCCACGCCCTGCCGGATGGCGTCGAAGACGACGTCGCCCGCGTGGAGCGTCTTGACGTCCTTGAAGATCGGCGGGTGGTAGGCGACGACGGCGTTCGCCCCGCTCTGCCGAGCCTCGGCCAGGACGTCTGCGGTGAGATCGATGCAGAGCGAAACGCCCGAAAGCTCCGCGGCCGCGTCGCCGACGAGCAGGCCGACGTTGTCCCACGACTCGGCGAGCCGCGTCGGTGCGATCGACTCCATCGCCGATTGCAGATCGCCGATGGTCGGCGTGTCTCCCATGACCGGCAGGATAGGAGCGAGTCGGAAAGCTTGAAAGTGGAAGCCTGAAGCTTGAAGAAGTGCAACTCTGGCCCTTCAGGCTTCAAGCTTCCTCCTTCAAGCTTTCTGGTCTCCCTCCCTCACTCCCCGAAGTACATCCGAGCCGCCGGCTGGATTGGCGTCGGCGGGAGGTCCTTGGTCTTCGTCTCCTCCGCGCTGTCGGCGAAGAGTGGGCTGATTTCCAGGACGGCGTCGGGCTCGCCGTTGTCGAGGGTCGGCACCTCCACGCCGGCACCGCTGAGCCACCGAGCGGCGCGGCGGACCTGGTCGCGGCGGCTCGTGGCCGGGCTGTCGTTGCCCTCGGCGTTCTTAACCGGGCTGAACTCCTCGGCCCGATCGGTCTCGTAGACGATCGCATTGCCGGCGAGCGGAATCGCGTCGAAGACGAACTGCTCGAGCTTCACGCCGTTGGGCGACTGCGGGTCGGGCTCGCCGAGATGCGGGACCTTCTTGTCGGCCCGGTGCCACGGCAGTGAGAGGCTTCCGCCGCTGGTGAGCCGGTCGATGAAGGCGACGCTGATGACGTGGATCGCGATCGAACCGGCGTTGAATTTCAGGCTGCCGTCGTCGTTCGTCTGCTCGGCGACGGAATCGGGAAGGTCGGAGTACTCGATGACCTGAAGCTGACCGTCGCCGACGCAGAAGTTGCCGACTTTCTCCTTGGCGTTGGCCTTGGGCAGCGACTTGCTCGACATCTCGCTCTCGAAGTGCGCGTGGAGCCCGAGGAAGAGCGGGTCGAGCACGCGGACGAGCGGGTTGTCGACCTGGAAGTACGACAGGTGCTCGATGCCCCGCTGTTTCATGTCGGCCAGCGCACCGGTCTTGGCGAGCGCTTTCAGACTGCCGCCGTGACCGTCGGCGGAGAGGGCCAGCGAGTCGTCTTCGGCCAGGAGCAGCTTCCCGTCGGTGCCGAAGGCGGGCATCATGCCCTGGACGAAGAACGTGACGTTCGCCTTGTCGAGGCCGAAGTAGTCGTGCTTCTCGAAGAACTCGCGGGTGCGGGCGTCGTTGACTTCGCTTGTCATGACGTACCACGGCACGGGCTTGCCGTAGCGGTCGCCGGTGGCCTTGATCTGCTCGGCGAAGACCTGGAAGAGCGGCTTGTCCTTGACGGGCGTGACGGGGAACTCGCCCTTGGGCCCGTCGTAGCCCAGACGCGTGCCTTGCCCGCCTGCGACGAGGAAGGCTGCAACCTTGCCGTCGGCGAGGAGCTTTTCGCCCTTTTGCCGGGCCTGGTCGTACAGGTCGACGCGTGCAGCGTCGGGGAGTCGCGGCAGAACCTCCGGCGGCGCGAGGTCGCTCGGCAGGTGGGCCTCGGGCTTCTGTTTGACGTGCGACTCTGCGAGCGCCGCAATCTCGTCCAAGTCGAGGGCCGCCAGCTGATCGTGCAGCTTTTGCCGACTGGCGTCGTCGAGGTCGTCGACGTGGGCCAGGACGTGGTCTTGTCCGATGGCCTGGAGCTTGGGTCGCAGATCGTCGAAGGTCGCGGTCATGGGCCGACACGCTATCGCGTCGCGTTGCCGCGACAAGCGGCTCAGGCCGCACGATCGCGCAGACGTTGCCGGGCCTGCTCGAGTCGACGCGTCGCGTGCTCGGTGGCGCTGGCAGCGTGGTCGAGCAGCTGACGCCACGTCGGCGTGGACTCGGCAGACGACGTGCTGTGCGGCAGGAGGTCGGTCAGGTGCTTGCGGCGTCCCGTCGCGAACGGATCGGGCAGCTCCGGATCGACCTCCGGCGGATGCCCGAGGATCGCCGCGTACATCCGCATCCCGGCCTCTGGCGAGACGGCGTCCGTCTCGTCAATCGGAGCCGTCTTGCGTTTTGCGTCGTCGGTCGAGGAATCGCCAGCCATGCGTTGAGCATCGACCAGTCCCCACGCTCACCGACACGGTCGACAACGCTCCGATAACGAACGATTCTCCGGGGATGACCCACTCCACCCGACGCCGAAGCGGCAGCTTCGGGTTCCCGAGCAAGCGAACTGACCTCAACTCGAAACCCGAAGCTTCCACTTCGGCTTCAGATCAACACTCACACCTCCATCACGTCGTCTTCCTTCTTCTTGCAGGCTTCGACGACCTTTTCCTCGTACTGCTTCGTGAGGTCCTGCACGTCGTCCTTGGCACGCGACGCGTCGTCCTCGCCCATCTCGCCCGCTTTTTCCTCGGCGTCGACGTCTTTGTTCGCGTCGCGGCGGGCGTTGCGGATCTTGACCTTCGACTCCTCGCCGTACTGCTTGACCTGCCCGACGAGCTGCTTGCGTCGGTCCATGCTCATCGACGGCAGCACGATGCGGATCTGCTTGCCGTCCGACTGCGGATTGAGGCCTAGCGGAGAGTCGGCGATCGCCTTGTTGATCGGGCCGATGTCGGCCGGGCTGAACGGCTTGACGATGAGCTGGTTGCCCTCGTTGACGTTGATGGCCGCGATGCTCTTGAGATCAGTGGGCGCGCCGTAGTAGTCGACCTTCAGAAACTCGATCAGCGCCGGCGACGCCCGCCCGGTGCGAACGCCCCGGAGCTCGTGGTGCAGATGCGCCACGGCCTTCTCCATCTGGTCCTCGCACTCCAGCAAAATGTCGTCGATCGGCATGGCAAGACAATAGCGCGTCTCGCGTGCCTCACGGATTGATCCGCGTTCCAACCTTCTCGCCCTTCACGACACGCATCACGTTGCCGGGCTCAAGAACGTTGAAGACCACCAGCGGCATCTTCTGCTCTCGGCACATGGCAAAGGCGGCCGTGTCCATGACCTTCAGGTCGTCACGGATCACCTGCTCGAAGCTGACCTCGTCGTGCTTGACGGCGTCGGCGTGCTTCTTGGGGTCTTTGTCGTAGATGCCATCGACCTTCGTCGCCTTCAGCACGACGTCGGCCTCGATCTCGTTGGCACGCAAGGCCGCGCACGTGTCGGTCGTGACGAACGGGTTGCCGGTCCCAGCTGCCAGGATGATGATCCGGCCCTTCTCCAGGTGGCGAATCGCACGACGCCGGACGAACGGTTCGCAGACGGTGCTGATCGGGAACGCGGAGAGCACCCGCGTCGGGTGGCCGAGGGATTCGAGCGTTTCCTGCAGCGCCAGAGCGTTGAGGACGGTGGCGAGCATGCCCATGTAGTCGGCGGTGTGCCGTGGGATTCGGCCGTCTTCGCTGAAGGTGGCGCCGCGGATGAAGTTCCCGCCGCCGACGACGACGGCGAGCTGCAGCCCGGTCTGGGCGACTTCGACGAGCTCTCGGGCCAGCCGCTCCATGGGCTCGGCCTCGATGCCGAAGCCGCCTTCGCTGGAAAAGCCCTCGCCGCTGACCTTGAGGAGCACTCGCTTGTACGCCAGACCGTCGCTCATGGCGGGGAGACTACACGACGGCGCTACATTCGGCCTGTGCCGAAGCCGCGTCTGATACTGCTCGGCCCGCGCGGCAGCGGCAAGACGACGCTGGGACGCGGCCTCGTTCGGGAGCTGCGCCTGCCGTTCGTCGACACCGACGCCGAGATCGAACGGGCTGCGGGTCGGACGATCGCCGAGATCTTCGCGGACGAAGGGGAAGATGGGTTTCGTGATCGAGAGACGGACGCTCTTCGAGGTTGCCTCGCCCGCGACGGCATCCTCGCCACCGGCGGCGGCATCGTCGTCCGGGAGGAGAATCGACGCCTGCTGCAGAGCATTGATGCACCACGCGTTTTGTTGCTAGCTGACGTGGGGTTACTCGCGCATCGGATCACGAATGACCCGACATCCACGAGCACGCGACCATCGTTGACCCACCACGAAGTCGGTGACGAAGTCGCGCTGCTGCTGGAGAAACGCATGCCCTGGTACGAATCGGTCGCGACACACACTGTCGACACCGGGTTGGACGTGGGGCACGCACAGGCTCAGTTGCATGACATCCTTTCGAAGCGGTCGCGTTCTGAAGCATGAGCAGCTCCGAAGCCGAGAGCTGAGCGAAGCGATGCTCCGGAGCGGGTCTCGGACGCGTTGCGACCTTCGATCCAGACCCGCGTCGACGCTGCGCTCTGACGACGGCTTCGACGGAAGCGTCGAGTTCACAGCGCAGACGAGCGCTCACATCCGCGCGAAGCGGTCGAGCATCGCGAGCCCGACGGATTGGGACTTTTCAGGGTGGAATTGCGTCGCGACCAGATTCCCGCGACACACGCTGCTCACGAAGTCGCCCCCGTAGTCGGTGGTCGTTGCGACGTCGGACGCGTCGGTGCACACTGCGTGGTACGCGTGAACGAAGTAGACCGCCTGCCCTTCGAACTCGGGCGGCGTCACGGGCGACGGATTTCGCACGGCCAGGCGGTTCCAGCCCATGTGCGGGACGGCCAGGCCTTGCGTGCGGTCGACGTCGAACCGCCGGACCTCGCCTCGGAGCAGGCCGAGGCCGTGGTGTTCGCCGCCTTCGTGGCAGACCTCGAAGAGCATCTGCAGCCCGAGGCAGATGCCCAGCATCGGGCGATCGGCCGCGACGTGGTTCACGACGACCTCGGCCAGCCCGGTGTCGCGTAGGTTGCGGAGTGCATCGCCCACCGCCCCGACGCCGGGAAGCACGACGTGGGACGCCTGGCTCGCGGCCTTCGGGTCGCTCACGATCTCGGCGTCGTGGCCCACATGCACGAACGCCTTCTGCACCGAACGCAGGTTCGCGAGCCCGTAGTCGAGGATGGCGATCGTCGCAGCCACGCGAGAACGTAGCGCGATAGCGGACTCGTACTGCGAGCCTGCGGCTCGCAGTCGGTCGTAGGGATTACCTGCGTCGCTCGTACGTGTTGTCGGGAAGACGCGTGATCAGACCGCGGACGGAGAGCATGGTGAGGAGCGTCTGGACCTTGGCAGCGGGGAGGCCGGTGGCGTCGCACAGGGCATCCGGGCCTTGCGGCCCGGCGTGGAGGGCGTCGAGGAGCCGTTGTTCGTCGGGCGATGCCGGGGCGACGGGTGCGGATTCGGGCTCGCGGGCCGGTTCGAACAGCTCGGGCTCGGACGGCTTGGCCGTCGACGTCGAATGCGGCAGCGGGCCGAGGTTGTCGAGCAGGTCTTCCGGCGACAGCGCGAGCCTCGCGCCGTCGCGCAGCAGCACGAGCGGACCCGCCGCCATCGGGTTGTCGACTCGGCCGGGTAAGGCGAAGACCGGGCGGTTGTGGTCGTCCGCGGCGACGCGGGCCGTGATGAGCGCACCGCTCCGCTGGGCCGCCTCGATGACCAGGACGCCGCGCGACAAGCCGCTGATGATCCGGTTGCGCCGTGGGAAGTGCTCCCGCCTCGGCCTCGTTCCCGGCGGCAGTTCGCTCAGCACCGCACCGCAGCCGTCGGCGACCTGGGCGAAGAGCTGCTCGTTCTCCGCCGGGTAGGCCACGTCGCACCCGCTGCCCAGGACGACCAGCGTCCGACCGCCGGTCGCTGCGAGTGCTCCACGGTGGGCGGCCGTGTCGACGCCGTACGCCCCGCCGCTGACGACCGTCACGCCGTTGGTCGCGAGGCGGTTGGCGAACTTGCCGGCCTGCTCGCGTCCGTAAACGGTCGGCTCGCGGCTGCCGACAATGCCGATCGCGTGGAGGTCGCGGGCTTCGAGCCGGCCCCAGCACCAGAGCACCAGCGGCGCATCGGCCAGGTCCGCCAGCATCGCCGGCCAGTCGTCTTCGGACGGCGTGAGGATGTTGAGCCCGAGGCGGTCCGCCTGTTCGATCCGCCGGACCGCCCGCGCCGCAGCCTTGCGCAGCTCAGCCCGCAGCGTCGCGACGCGGTTGGAACCGATGCCCTTGACGCGATCGAGCCCCTCGCCAGCCGCCGCGGCCTCGACGGAACCGGCAGCGTCGACGAGCGCTCGGCCCCGCATCGGACCCAGGCCCGGCGTCTCGACGAGCGTCAACCAGGCGAGCTGCGACACGCAGTTCGGTGTACGCGATGGAGACCCGCGCAGCAAAAAGCCCCACCCGGCGTTCGAGTGGGGCTCTGGGTTTTTGACAGACAGAGCGACTGAAGTCGCTCAGCCACAGGTTAGTTTTGTTCCTGACCCATCATGAGGATGACGGTGCTCCCGCCGCCGGTGCCGCCCTTGATGTACGGGGCGTCGAGGACCTTGGCGATGCGGTCCTTGCTCTCGGCGAGGTGGGCCAGCGTCGCTGCGTCCTCGATGCCGTCCTCGAGCGCCTCGTCGATGCGGCCCTTGAGCGTGCGGACCTGCTGGCGGACCTGGTTTCGCAGGTCGGCACTCATCAGACGTCCCGGCTCGCTGTCGGCAGCGGCGAGGAGGTACTGCAGGTGCTGCTGCTGGAGGTTGCGACGGATGCTGTCGAGTTCGAGCAGCTCGTCGGTCTCCTGGCCCCAGACTGCGTCACTCACGCCGACGATCAGCTCGTTGGCAGTGAAGGGCTCTTCGTCGCCCTCGGGAGCGGCCTTGATCTCGGCGTCGTAGACGCGTTGGAGGATCTGCGGATCGGTGAGCGTCGCGAGGCTGAAGTCCTGGAGTCGCAGGATCGACGCGTGTGCCGGGAAGTCGATGCGACCCATGACGCTTCCGAAGCCGCTCTTGCCCTGCAGGCGATCGCGGTGGACGCGGTGCAGGAGATCGGCCTCGACGTCGAAGTAGCCGTCGGCAAAGACCGTTTCGGCCAGGAAGGCCAGTGCCTCACGCTGCTCGGCAGCGGTCAGCGGGGTCAGGCCGGGGCGATGGGCACCCTCTTCGATCTTGTCGCTCGGGTGGCTTCGGCTCATGTGCTGGCCGCCGACCATGCGGGCGACGTAGCGATGGTTGATCGCCTTTTCGAACATGAGCCTGGAGAACGCACGACGCAGGAACTCGGACCTCTCGTTGTCACCTTGCGACCACTCGTCGACGGTCTCGAGCATCTCGTTGGCCAACTCGTTGCGGGTGCGGGCCCACTCGATCGGGTCCTTGCCCATGTCGAACAGGTTGACCGCCGGATCGATGCTGCCACCGCCGCGGGCGTCTTCGTCGCTGGCGTAGGCGTACTCGGGCTTGCCGCTCTGCGAGGCGATCTCGTCGAGCTTCTGCCTTTCAGTACGACGCGGCAGGATCTTGTAGCCGTATTCGATCGCCCAGTAGTCGTACGGGCCGATGACGGGTGAGGCGAAGGTTTCTACCTCGCCGGGATCGTCACCAGCGAAGAGAACCAGCGGGTTGTAGTCCATCACGCTGGCGGACGTCGGCTGCGTCGCGTCTTTGCGACGCTCCCTGATCTCGTCGACGGTGAGCCAGCTGGATGCCTTGAAGTTGTGACGCAGGCCCAGCGTGTGGCCGACCTCGTGGGCGACCAGCTGCCGGAGCATCAGGGCGACGTACTTGTCGGGCAGCGGCTGAATCTTGACCGGCGTCTCTTCGATCTCCGCTGCTTCTTCCTTGGCCTCGTCGTCAGCGGATGCCGACTCGTCGGCGTCGCCCTCGACTTCCTCGGCCTCGGCACGGGCCTTGGCGATGGCGGCCGTCAGCTCTTCGGGCATCTCAGCGCCCATCTTGTCGGCGAGTTCGGCCAGCTGTTCTTCGAGCTCGTCAGCCGCCTCGCTACCGGCGACCGACTTGTCCGACGCGGCCGCGATCAGCGACGCGTTGTGCGCGAACTGCGCCAATGCGAGCTGGCCACAGAGGCCTTCGGCATGGCTGCAGGCACCGTGGGCGCCGGAGGTCCGGCTGGCGACGATGCGGTTGTTGCGACCCGCAAGGCCGAGCGACTCGGCGATCCGGTTGCGAGCGTCAACGCCAGCATTCGGGTCGGCTTCGGAAATGCCGAAGTTGCTGCCCGCCGCGGCATAGAGCTCGCTCGGGTCGAGCTCGCTCATCGATTCGCGAATGTCCGCCTCAGTCACGCCGGCCGGCATGAAACCGGGATGTTCAAGCCAGAACATCATCTGCTCGGCGTCAGCCAAGGCGATGGCCGTCTTCGGGCCGAGCACGTCCAGCTGGCTCTGGTAGCCACGCGTGAACGAGTCGGGCACGAGGATGTCGGCGTCGAGGATTTGCCCCGTCCGCGGGTCGACCCGGCTCGGGCCGATCGCGAAGCCGGTGTCGCTGACGATCCAGCGGAAGAAGTTGTACCGTGCGTCCTCGGGATCGATGTTGGCGTAGGCGGTGTCGGTCTGCTGGCGAATCTCGATCGCCCCGACGATGCCGCAACGCTCTTCGAACGCCTTGTTCCACTCAGCGATGCCGTCACGCACGGCCTGACGCCAGCGGACCGGGACCGACTTTTCGATGTAGAAGACGATCGGCTCGCGTGGCGGGCTCTTTTCGAGGCTCTCGTCGAGCTTCTGCAGGTTCCAGCGGTGGATGAACCGCTCGACGGTCTCGCGGGCGTCGAAGGGCTTGGACCAGTCCTGGGCGACGCTCATGAAATAGCCGACACGCTCGTCAGCGACGCGCGGCCGGTAACCGCCGGCCAGGCCGTTGCCGCCGGGGAGCTTGCGGAAGCTGAAGCTGACGACCTGCGGCACGCCCGTCGATCCGGCGCGTTCGGCTTCGATCAGCACGTTCTCTGGGAAGGCCTTGACCTTCGTGTGCCGCGACAGTGCTGGAGAGCTGAACGTGGTCGACGGGACTCGGATGGCCGAGCCGAGCGTGAGGGGCTTCAAGTCGACCAGCAGCGTGCCGCTGCCTTTGGCTCGGACCGGAAGCGTGACGAGGATCCGTTCGCGGTATGTTCGCTGGACAGCCTCGCCGACGGTGCCGCTGCCGCGATTGCGCAGGTCGGGGACGACCAGGACGACGTTCTTGCCACGTCGCTCCATGCGAACGAGGTAATCGTCCCACTGCAGGCCGGCCAGTGGACCCGAGCCGACGGTGGTCGCCAGAAGCAAGTCCCGGCCGAGGAGGCTCGCGGGGACTTCGGCGAGAATCTTGCCCGGCTCCGCTGCCGCGGGATCGGCGGCGTACCAGACAGAGAACAGTTGCCCTTCGTCGTTGTCGGCTTTGGCGAGGCCCTTGGTCACCTTGTCAGCCGACGGCAGGCCGTCGTCAGAGGCGGACGAGGACATGCCGCTGCGCGCCGCCATCATCGCGCGAATCTGGTCCGGCGTGAGTCCGGCCTCGGACATCGACGTGATCAAGTCGACCATGTCGACGTCGCTCACCGGCTCCGGCGTCTCAGCAAACAGTCGATCCGGCATCAAAAACGAAGCGCCAACGGCCGCAATGGCACTGGCGAGAATGAGACGTCGGACACGCGGTCCGGTGCGCGAGGGGGCGAGTCGAGACATGATGTTCGAAGATCAGAAGAAGACGAGAAGCCGAGTCAGGGAGCCCGAGCAGCAGGCGAAGCGGTGGGAGTGGTCATCACTAAGGTTGCGACAAGTTGCAGCCACCCTCAGCGAGGATCGACCGAACAACGCCGGATTGGTCAGTCGACATGTTATCCCAGTTGCCCGCGAGCCGATATGGCGTTTTTGACGATTGGCTAGCCGGTGCAGCTGCCATCGTTGAGGGTTCCGATCAAACCGATTACAACGCCTCGCCCATGAAGTACCGACGCCTTGGCGATACCGGCATGATGATCTCCGAAGTCGGACTCGGAGGGTGGCTCACGTTCGGCAATGCGCTGGGTAACGACGCGGCACGCGAGGTCATGGACGCCGCCTTCGACACGGGCGTCACGTTCCTCGACAACGCCGACGTCTACGCCCGGGGTGAGTGCGAAACGGTCTGGGGCGAGCTCCTGAGTGATCGCCCTCGCGACGCGTACGTCCTGGCGACGAAAGTCTTTTTCCCCATGGGCGATCTGCCGACGCAGAAAGGCTTGTCCCGCAAGCACATCGTCGAGAGTTGCGAGGGCTCGCTGCGTCGCCTCAGGACGAGCCACATTGACCTGTACCAGTGCCACCGCTGGGACCCCGAGACTCCGCTGGAAGAGACGGTGCGGGCGATGGACGATCTGGTCAAGCAGGGCAAGGTCGTCTACTGGGGTTTCTCGATGTGGGACCAGGAGCAGATCCAGGCGACGCTCGACCTCTGCAAGGCTGAAGGCTTCTACCCGCCCAAGAGCAGCCAGCCGCCGTACAACGCGATCAACCGCGAGTGGGAGAAGGTCTTCGACGTCTCGCACAGCAACGGCATCGGCCAGGTCGTTTACAGCCCGCTGGCCCAGGGTGTCCTGACTGGCAAGTACAAGCCCGGCCACCCGCTGCCCGGCGACTCGCGGGCCAAGGACGACCGTCAGAACAAGTTCATCCAGGGCATGATGAGCGACACGGAGGTGCTCGACCGCGTCCAGAAGCTCCAGCCGATCGCCGACGACCTCGGCTGCACGATGGCCCAGCTGGCGCTGGCGTGGTGCCTGCGTCGGCCGGAGGTCACCAGCGTCATCATCGGTGCTAGCAAAGCCAAGCAGCTGCGCGAAAACGTGGAGGCGAGCGGTATCGAACTCGACGAGGAGGCGGTCGGAAAGATCGAGGCGGCGCTAGGAGGGTGATCCGGAAAGGTTGAAGCGGGAAGCTTGAAGGTCAGAGAGGCTTGTGACTCACGCCCGGCCTTCAGGCTTCAAGCTTTCTCTTCCTCTCTCCCGCCCGACTGGCCCACGCCCATCCCCTCGGTTACGCTTCTCGATCCATGGCACGCGTTCTGCTCAACGACGTCACGAAGATTTACCCCGGCGATGTCAAAGCCGTTGATCGAGCCACGCTCGAGATCGGGCAAGGCGAGTTCGTCGTGCTGGTCGGGCCCTCGGGCTGTGGTAAGAGCACCACGCTCCGCATGGTCGCCGGCCTTGAAGAGATCAGCGGCGGAACGATTTCGATCGGCGATCGCGTCGTCAACGACGTTGCCCCGAAGGACCGCGACATCGCGATGGTCTTCCAGAACTACGCCCTGTACCCGCACATGACGGTGTACAAGAACATGGCGTTCGGCCTGAAGCTGCGGCGTTTCCCGAAGCTCGAAATCGACCAGCGCGTCCGCGACGCCGCTCGCGTGCTCGACATCGAACACCTTCTCGATCGCAAGCCCAAGGCTCTGTCGGGTGGCCAGCGTCAGCGTGTGGCCGTCGGCCGGGCGATCGTGCGGGATCCGGCGGTCTTCCTTTTCGATGAGCCGCTGTCGAACCTGGACGCGAAGCTGCGTGTGACGACGCGGGCCGAGCTCAAGCGGCTGCACCAGCGGCTCAAGACGACGACCATCTACGTCACGCACGACCAGGAAGAGGCCATGACGCTGGGCGATCGCATCGTCGTCATGAAGGACGGCCTGATCCAGCAGGCGGAGAGCCCGCTGCTGATGTACCAGAAGCCGGCCAACAGGTTCGTCGCGGGATTCATCGGCATGCCGCCGATGGACTTCTTCCACGGGCGACTCGTCGAAGACGCCGGCCAGCTCATGTTCGAGGAAGGCCAGCTCACCAACGTCCGTTCGACGGGCGACGAGAACGACCCGGATCGGCCGAATCTGCTCGAAGGCGACCTCTCGGTTCCCGGCGATGGCTTCAAGGTCGCCCTGCCGGCCCGATTCCAGCAGGCGGCTCAGGGCCGGATCGGCGAGCACCTGGTGTTGGGTGTCCGCCCCGAGCACTTCAGCCTTTCGCCGTCTGGCACCTCCGGCGGCATCGAGGCTGTGATCGGGGTCATCGAGCCACTCGGCAGCGACATGGATACGTACTTCTCCACGAAGTACCACAAGAAGCCCGTGGCTCGCGTCCCCGCCCAGCGCGGCGTCGAAGCCGACCAGCGGATGGCCCTCGTGCCGGACCTGGACCGCGCTCACCTCTTCGAGCCCGGCGAGACCGGTGCGAACCTGACCTTCGACGCCCCTGAAACAGCCGGTGGCACGGAGACGCCGGTCGCGGTCCCTGTCGGGATGATGCAGTAGGATCGCGACATGGCTGTCATCGACCTGGCCGACGAGACGATCGATCTGCGGCAGACGCTGGAAGAGCGGCTAGCGCGTGGCGAAGGCATTCAGCTGGTCCGCGACGGCGTTTCGGTCGCGGATGTCACGCCGGTGCATCTCCCGAATGCCGACGATCTCGAAGCCGTCAAAGCTGGCATCGCCGACATGGAGGCCGGGCGGACGATGTCGGTTGAGGAGGCATTCCGCATCTCACGCGAAGAGTTGGAGCAGGATTTCGTCCGCATGGGATTGAAGAAGAATAAGCCGTGAGCGACGCGAAACCCGCTTATCGCGTGCGGTTCACGAAGGCCGCCCGTCGTGACCTAAACGAACACGCCCTTTTTATCGCAGTGCAGGAGCATCACCCCGATCCGGGGCTTGATTGGCACGCGAAGGCGTACGACGAAGCGCTGAAACTCGACTTCATGCCGAGCCGCTGCGTGCTTGCAACCGGCTACGAGTCGCTGCCCTACCCCATCCGTCGGCTGGTTCACCACAACCACCTGATCCTCTTCACGATCGATGAGGAGGCCAAGACCGTCTACGTCCTGGCGATCGTCCACGGTGCCCGCCTGCCTCGGCCGGGCGAGCTGCATCCGTCCATCGACCGCGTTCGACGCGACACCGGCGAATGAGGCCTACGATGGCGTGACGCGGCCGCCCATTTGGGCGGCTGCTTTGACAATCGGGACATCCAGAACAACTCGAACAACCAGATCATGAACGCAGAACTCGTACGAATCGTCGACGGCATCGCCCGCGAGCGGGGCATCGAAAAGGAAGCCGTCTTCGTCGACATCGAACAGGCCATCGCATCCGGCCTGCGTCGGCAGTACCAGGTCGAAGACGTCACCGAGTTCCAAGTGGCCGTCGACCGCGAGAGCGGCACGATCAACATGTGGCGCAACGGCGAGCACCTGACGCAGGAAAAGATGGGCCGCATCGGCGCTCAGACCGTCAAGCAGGTCATGATCCAACTCCTTCGCCAGGACGAGCGCGGCAGCATTTATGAGGAGTACAAAGACAAGGTCGGCACGATTGTCAACGGCAGCGTCGTCCGCTTCGAGGGCCCGACCATGATCGTCAACCTCGGGCGGGTCGAGGGCATCATGCCGCGAAGCGAGCAGATTCCCGGCGAGTTTCACAACGAGAACGACGCCGTCCAGGCGCTCATCGTCGAGGTCCGCGACACGCCGTCGAGCGTCAAGATCATCCTCAGCCGAAGTCACCCGGAACTGATCCGCCGGCTGTTCGAGCGCGAGGTGCCGGAAGTCGGCGAGCGGACGATCGAGATTCGCGCGCTCGCCCGCGAGGCCGGTGCCCGGACGAAGCTGGCCGTCGCGTCAGTCGATGCGAAGGTCGATGCCGTCGGTGCCTGCGTCGGTGTGCGTGGCAGCCGCATCCGCAACATCGTCGACGAGCTCGGCGGTGAGAAGATCGACATCGTCCGCTGGAACGAGTCGTCGCAGATCCTCATCGCCAACGCCCTCAAGCCGGCGGAGGTCGCGGAAGTCTCGCTCTGCTTCGAGCTTGGGCGGGCGACGGTCGTCGTGAACGAAGACCAGCTCAGTCTCGCCATCGGCAAGCGTGGTCAGAACGTCCGTCTCGCCGCGAGGCTGACAGGCTGGGACGTCGACATCCTCACGCCGCAGGAGTTCCAGGGGAACATCGACCGGCTCGAGTCGATCCTGCGTCAGGTGCCGGAGGTCGCAGAGAATCAGGACCTGATGGACCGCATCATCGCGCTGGGTCTGATCGACGTCCGCGATATCGAAGAGGTCGGCGAGCAGCCGTTGATGGACGAGCTTGAGATCGAGTTCGAGCTGGCAGAGCGGATGGTCGACGTGTGCACGGAAGAGGCGAAGATCGTCGTCAAGGAGCAGGAGGCCAAGAAGAAGGCCGAGGCCGAGGCCAAGGCTGCAGGCCTTCAAGGGGCGAGCCTCGCGCGGAACGCTCTCCTGGGCAACCTGCCTCCCGCGCCTGTCGCGGAAGATCGTCCGTCCGGCCAAGGTGCGCCGGCTCTCGGCGAAGTCGGCGCTACCACGGCCCGTCTCGACGCGACGCCCGCTCCCTCGGCAGACGAAGCTCAGGACGCCCTGCTTTCCGGCCCCGTTGACGACACTGACACCTCCGCGGCTGACGAAGCCGACGAGCCCGCGCACCAGGCCGGCCCCGCCGAGCACGTCGAGGGCATGTCGCCTGAAATCGTCACGCACGACGAGTCGGTCGGCGATGATGCGTCTGAGGACGACATTCCGCCGGAGCTGGAAGCGATGCACAAGGACGACGACTCGCCGCTGGTCAACCCACCCGTGCCGGCCGGCGAGGGCAGAGAGTTCGCCGATGAGCAGGACGAGGAGGCCGCCTTAGCCGAGGGTCGCGTGCCACCGCCGCCGGCATGAACTCGGTCGGCAAGTCGGCTTGTTGACTTGTGAGAAAAGCGGTTTTGTGACGTCTGTTTCGTCGGCACCGGTGCCAAGGGCCGTCTAGTATGCCGGCCCGACCTCTCCCGTCGGAGTGGCTGCAACGGCACCGGTGTGCCAACGCGACGCTCATGACGGCGGGTTACGGTCGATTGCTCCGGCTGCGGCCGGAGGTTCTCTCGGGCCGACGCTGGTCCGAGGGTGGCGGGTCGGTGCCGTGGCGGACGATGGTCCGGCGGCACGGCCCTGGTTGGCGAACACACGTGCGGCATCGCCGCGGGAGTCGGTTTTGGCTAAAGGGATTCGCGTCAGTGCACTAGCGAAAGAGCTGGGTCTCAAGAGTA
>JBCDKH010000048.1 GCA_038746835.1 Planctomycetota bacterium
CCTAAGCCGGCCGGCGGACCGTTTCGGGTTCGCCGGCTTCGCTTTGCGCCTCGCGACCGGCTACAAACATCGCAATGATTTCGCAGACGCCGTTCCAGCAATTCCTCGCTCCGCGGCTCCGGACGATGGCCAAGCGGATTGGATCGACCATCTGGGAGCCTGTCGACACCGCCACTGCCGTCGCTTGCACCGAGGCGACGCACGAGCACCGGCCAGTCGTGGACGTTCGCGATGACGAGTTCAGGGCGGTCGATCTGGCGACGTTGCCGCTTTCGTGGGGATGCAAGTTCCAGCAATGCTGGTGGCGCATCGAGCTGCCGAAGCTCGAAGGTCGGCACCATCTCAAGTGGGACGACGAAGGCGAGGCCACGCTCTATCGGCGGCAAGGCGAGGGCTGGACACCGCACCACGGCATCGATCCGGGTCACCTCGAAGTGCCACTGCCCGAAGGCGAGACGACGCTGCTGATTGAGAGCATCTGCTGCCGGACCGGCATCTGGGTGGCTGGCGGGAAGCAAGGGCTTTCGCCCGAAGGGAGTCTGTTCCGCGGCGCGAGCGTTCTGCGTCGCAACGACGACGCATGGCACGCATGGCACGACCTGGACATCCTCCTCGGCTTGTGCGACCTGCTCTACCGACAAGCCCTGCCACGCCCTTACAGCGCGGGGGCCGGCAACGACATCGGCCAGTCCAGCGGCGAGCTGTTCAACAGCGGTGGCTACCGCACGCCCGTCGAGGCCGCCCCGCCGATGTTGCGACAGATCCTCCGCAAGCTCACCGACGCCGCCGACACCTACGACCGCTCCGGTGCGGCAGCGTTTCGCGAGAAAACGTCGGCCATCCTCGCCGACCTGCCGGCCGAGCAACATGCGATCCACGCGACACTGACCGGGCACGCGCACATCGACCTCGCGTGGCTCTGGCCCGAACGCGTCGGCGACTTCAAGGCCGTTCACTCGTTCGCGACGGCCGAGCACCTGATGGGCGAATATCCCGAGCTGCACTTCGGTTACAGCCAGCCCGCCAGCTACGAGGCCGTCAAAAGGCGAGCACCGGAACTGATCGATCGCGTCAAGGCCCGCATCGGCGAGGGAAACTGGGAAGCGACCGGTGCGATGTACGTCGAGTCCGACACGCAGCTTCCGTGCGGCGAGGCATTGGTGCGTGCCATCGCGCTCGGCCAAGCGGGTTTCGAGTCACTCTCAGGCGATGCAAGCCGCGTGCTCTGGTTGCCGGATGTCTTCGGCTATTCCGCGTGTTTGCCCCAGCTGTTGAGTGGTTTCGACGTGCCGTACTTCTTCACGACCAAGATGCACTGGTCGGGCGGGACGCGCTTTCCGTACTCGGCATTCAAGTGGCAGAGCTACGACGGATCGAGCGTGCTCGGTTTCATTGCATGGGAGCACTACAACCTCGCCGCCCTGCCGAGCCAGCTCGACTGGGCGGCCATGAATCAAAGGCAGAGCGACGTCTTCCCCGACACGCTCGCCTGCACCGGGTACGGCGACGGCGGCGGTGGCGTGACGGCGACGATGTGTGAGCGAACGCGTCGGATGAACAACCTGGCGACACTGCCGAAAGCGCAGTGGGGCCGAATCGACGGCTTCTTTGATCGCATGGCCCAGGTGCGGGACGAGCTGCCGACGTGGCAAGGCGAGATGTACCTCGAGTACCACCGCGGCGTGCAGACAACGCACGTCGAGCTCAAGCAGGCGTACCGCGCGGCCGAGCGCGGCTTGCAGCTGCACGAGGCCGCACGCTGCATCGTCGGCGACGGGCCGATGGACGACGCCGACTGGAAACGCGTCTGTTTCGCCCAGTTCCACGACATTCTTCCTGGCAGCAGCATCCAGGAGGTCTACGGCGAGACGAACCCCGAGCTGCAATCGATCGCGAACCGACAGACCGAAGCGGCCATCGAACGACTCGACGGCGAGGGTGAGTCGGTCTTCAATCCGGTGCCGTGCGAACGCGCTGTCGTGCTGGACGACAAGCCACGTCTCGTACCGCCGCTGTGCGTTGCGAGGCTTGACGCGTTGCAGACACTGCCGGCCGAGCCTGTTCGTGCGGAGGGCACCACGCTCGACAACGGCCGGGTGCGTGTGACGTTCGACGATGCCGGCGGCGTGTCGTCGCTGTCGGTCGACGGGCACGCCGTCGCGCTAGCCGGGTCGGCCGGGCGTCTGTTCGCCTTGCCGGACGCGCCGGCGAATTACGACGCGTGGGACATCGACCGCCACACGCTCAGTGCCGGCGAGCTCGTCGACACGCCGGCCGAACTGCGTGTCGATGGCGACGACGGTCGTCGGACCGTTCGCGTGTCGCGCAGTGTCGGTCAAAAGAGCCACGTCGAGCTGAGCTTCTCGCTGGCCGTCGGCAGCCCCGTGCTGGAGATTGAGGCCGACATCGATTGGCAGGATGAGCAGACGCTGCTGAAGATCGTCTGGCCGACTGAGTATCGCGTGGCCAACGTGCTCTACGGCGCGCCGTACGGGTCGACGTCGCGATCCCAGACCGGCAACACGATTGCCGACGATGCCGCGTTCGAAGTGCCTGCCAGTCGCTGGGCCGCGATCGGCGACACGCATGGCGGCGACGGATTAATGCTCGTGACCGAGGCGAGCTATGGCATGGGCGCTCGCAACGGCCTGCTGCACGTGTCGCTGGTCCGATCTGCGAAGATCACCCGAGCCGAAGAGGACGTCCAGCTACGCGACTTCGACGCCTACGGCCAAGACGGGCACCAGGCCTTCAGCGACATCGGCCGGCATCGCGTGCGTCTGGCCGTCGGGCGATTCGATCCGGCCAGCGAACGCCACGAACAGCCGGCGCAGCTGGCGGACTTGCTCTTCACGCCAGTCCTGCGGACGAACGGGACGCCAGCAAATGCCGGATTGCTCGGCATCGACGGTGTCCCGAGCGTCACGGCCGCTTGGGCCAAGCCGGAGCCGGACGGCTGGACGCTGCGGCTCCACGAAACCCTCGGCCGACGCGGCACGCTGACGCTTCGGCTGGCCGACGGTGTGACCGCGACACGTACCGACCTGCGTGGTCACAAGCCGACAGCCCTGCCAGACGCCAAGATCGACGTCCGGCCGCACGAGCTGATCAGCGTGAAGCTGACACGCAAATAGGTCCCGAAAGCCGAACCCTCCGTCATCCCGAGCGAAGCCGAGGGACCTCGCCTGGATTGGTTCGCGATGCCCAGGCGAGGTCCTTCGACTCGCTTTGCTCACTCAGGATGACGGTGTTGGAGCAAGCGTGACGTCGAACCGAACGACGCCGGCTGGCGGGCGGGTCAGGCGGAGACGCGTGACGCCGGGGTTGGCCGACTCGTAGGAAGTGATCGCGTCGTCGACTCTGGCGGTTGAGAACACGACGCCCGCGGCGTCGGCGACGCGGAGCCGAATGCGGACGTCGTCGATCGTCAAGACGAACCCGTCCGACGCGGGTTCGACGGCGGCTTCGGTCAGCATCGTCCAGTGGACGGCGTCGCTCGGCTGCTCGACCACATCGACCACGCGGATCGCGTCATCGCCGAAGGTGAATGAGCGGCTCGCGTGACGCGCTTGTCCGCCGAGCGGTGCGGTTAGGTCGATGGTCGTCGTGGTCTCGTCGTCGGTTCGGTCGACGATCTTCGCGAGGCCTTCGGGGTCGTGTGGGTGGTCGCCGACGGTCAGCGTGTTGTGGAACTGGTTCTGGTACCTGATCAGCTTCCAACGATCCGAACCGGGTTTGGCTGACCAGAAGCCAGGAAGGTGCGGCTCGACTTCCGGGTAGTTCTCAGCGCCGAGGTCGAGCGCGAATCGTCGGCTATGAAGGTCGGCGACGAACGTGCCGGCGTCGAGTTGGCCGTGCTTCTGGTTGCCGGCACCGCACTTGAAAGCGAGGTAGTTGCCGGTCGCCGAGTCTTCGTGAATGCCGACCTCGAGGTCGCCACGGCCGAGCCAGTGGACAGCCGGCGGATCCTTAGGTGACGCCTCCGGAATCGGGCGATCGGCCCAGAGCAGTGCCAGCGGCAGGTAGCGATCCGCGCCCTCATACGCGTCTCGACTGCGACCCTTGGCCGACGCGAGCAAGTCGATCTGGCGACGCAGCAGTCGCGTGTCGAAGGCGCCATCATCGAACCAGAAGAGCGCCGGGTCGAGCGAAGCATCTCGTGCGTGGCAGTCGTAAAAGTTGAACATGCGGAGGCTCGGCCCCTCGCTCAGCAGCCGAAACGTCGCGCTCTTCGCAAAGCCGTTGCCGATCGCGCCTTCGAGCATGTCGTCTTCGCCGAGCGCCTTGAGGGTCTCGATGAGCAGGACGGCGAAGGTCGTGCCGTACGACCAGTAGGCCGGTCCTTCGGGATAGACGCCGTCTGGCTCGTAGCAGGCGAAGACGTGATCGATGTTCTGACGAATGCGATGGAGTTGGCCAGCGTGATGGCGATGTTCCTCCGGCTGAGCCAGCGCCGCAGCGGCAACGCCGGCCATGCAGACGGCACTCCAGTTCGATTCGACCGTCCACCACCACGCGTCGGGCGTTGCAGCGTCGAGCACTCTGTCGCGAAGCGCCTGTCGGATTTCGCGCTGCACGCTGTCAGGTATCTCGTCGCCGAACCACTCGAGCCCCAGGACCAGTGCCAGCGACATCTCGCCGACGTCGAGGTAGTGGTGCGGGCCGAAGTCAGAGAACGCACACGCGGATCTGGATTCGGCGATGAAGCGGTCGGCGTAGCGACGATCGTCCGTCAGGCGAAACGCCAACGCCAGCCGAATGCTCCGTGCGAGGACCTGCCGCGTGACGGCGAGCAACCGCTTGCCTGTGAGCACGCGCTCGGCGTTGGGTTGGCCGAGGATGAGCGTCGCTTCGTGAATCGTCTGTTCGCGAAGCGTCGCCAGTCGCTCGTCCGATTCGACGCGGCGACGAAACGACGACCAATCGGCATCACGCAGGAGCAGTGGCGTTCGCGACGACATCGGCGGCACCGTACGGCGTGACGACGTCGCTACGGACGGCCGTCGAGGACACGCTGGCGAATCTCACGATCCGGCACGTACTTCCAGATTCCGTAGCACGACGTCGGCGTCCAGACGTGGCCGGTGCGTGGGTCGATGTTGACGCTGATCGACTCTCGTCCGCCGTCGAGCATGGTGCCGTCGAGTGGCTCGATGCGGTTGAGCACGTGCCACGTCTCTCCGCCGTCGAACGACTTGCAGACGGCCACGTCGCTCGACTCGATGTCGAGGTGCTGCGTGATGTAGAGCACGTCGGCATCCTTCGGATCGACGGCCACGCTGGTGACGCGCCTTCTGCCGGTCGAGGCCGATGGCGAGTCGATCGGCTCGCCGGTGACGCTTTCGCCGTCGACGAGGTTGAAGCGGAGCAAGTGCTCCATGTCGGTCGAGTAAGCGGTGGTGCCATCGGCGGTGACGCTGACGTTCATAAGCAGGCCGGGGTGCTCGGCGATCGGCGTCCAGGTCGTTCCGCCGTCGTCGCTACGGACGACGTAGGCGGTGTCGCGGAACTGCTGGTTGAGTCCGTAGACGCGGCCCAAGCTGTCGTGGGCGTAGACGCCCGTGACGCCATCCATCGGCTGCCAGGTTTCGCCCGCGTCGGTGGTGCGGAAGCGTGAGACGAACGCGGTGTCGGGCTGGGTCGGATGGACGTAGCCGCGGCTGGAGCCGAAGCCCGGCTGGCCTCGGTTCTTGGCCCAGGAAACGCCCACGACGTCGGCCCAGGTCTCGCCGCCGTCCTTGCTGATCCGGAGCTGGCGATCGCCAGTCCAACTCGGGGCCAGGCCGACGACCAGGACGGCCGGGTTGATCGCCACTCCGCCGTAGGTGAAGCCGCCCCACTCTTTGCCGGAGGCGTTCGTGTAGGTCCACGTGTGGCCGCCATCGTGCGTGACGGCACCGTTGTAGTCCTGACTTCCGAGGAAGATCAGTTCGGGATGGTGCGGGTTGAATGCGACGCCTCCGCCGACCAGGACGGCGTTTTGGCCTTCGCTGGCCCAGGCGAACGACTGGCCGCCGTCGGTGCTCGCGGTGATCCAGTCCCCGCCGTAGCTCCAGACGCGGTCCGGATCGGTCGGATGCCAGGCGAACGTGTACTGCCGAGCGTTCTGCGGCAAGAAGGCGAGTTCCGCCGAAGTCGGTGCGACTTGCCAGGACTTCCCACCGTCGTCCGAAACGTGCTTGCGCCACTGCCAGTCGTCGGCCAGCGAACGCATCGCCAGCCGATTCGCGTCGGCCGGGCTGATCATCAAGCCCTCGAAGCGAACGTCGGTCCGCAGCGTGTCCGTCGAGCCGTCGGGCATCGTCAGCGGCTCATCGAGGCCGACCGTCTCCATGGGCGACCAGGTCTCGCCAGCGTCTTCGCTGAGGTGCAGCGCGGTCGCCGTCGCTGCCCAGACGCGATCGGGATAGTCCTTGTGCGTCGCGACGGTCGTGATCGACAGGTCGCTGGTCTTGCGGAACGTCTCGCCGCCGTCGTCGCTGAGGAAGAAGCCGTTCTCGTTGCCGGCGTAGACGCGGCCGGTGGTCGGGTGCACCTCGATCTCGCTGGCACCGGCGACGTCGGCCGACTCGCCAAGGCGTTGCCAGATCCGTCCGCCGTCGTCGCTGCGGTAGAGCCCGGGCTTCGGATCGGGCCGCTTGCCGAACTGGATGACCTTCTCGTTGGTTCGGGACCAATAGACGCGTCTGGTCAGTTCGGTCGATGCGTCGTAACTCGCCGGGTCGAAGACGACGGACCTTCGGCGGTCGCGCATGCCGCCCATGTTGGCGGGCTCGACGATCTCCCACGAGGCAGCGCCGTCCTCGCTGAGCCAGACGCCGTGGATGTCGCGTGCCAGCGAGTTGGACCCGATAGCCAGGACGCGTTGCGGGTTGTTCGGGTCGATCTCGACGTCGCGTGCGCCGCGAGGCGTGAAGCCGACGTTGGCGGGTTCCCAGGTTTTTCCCTGATCCGTGCTGCGATACAGGCCGCCGACGTCGGTCGCAAAGACCATGAGGCTGCCGTCGGTCTGGTCGATGGCGAGGTCGCCGGGCCACTGAGCGCCTTCGCCGCCGATGCGGACGCCGGCATCGCGGTGCTCCTGGCTGACCCACGGCACGCGCTGCCACGGCCCGGGTGAGACTTCGGCCAAGGCGGTCGATCCGCCGAACGCAGAGACCATCGACGCGATGAGGACCCTTTGTAACATGTGAACACTTTACAAGATCGCCGCGGTCCTGCCCAGAGCAGAACCGCGGCGGGTGATCGGAAAGTAAGCGGGCGTCTGGGGCTCAGCGCGTGCGACGCCGGGCCGCCAGGAGCAGGCCGAAGCCGATCGCGCCGACGCTGGCCGGCTCGGGGACGACCGTGACCGAGAAGTTGTCGCCGAAGCCGGCGATGCTGTTGCTCTGGCTGCTCGTGGTCGTTCGGCCGCGGTAGCCGAAGAAGTCGCCGGTGAGCGCGGTCGGATCGTTGCCGCTGGCGGAGGCGACGAGCGTCGTGCCGTCGAAAAGCTCGCTCACGATGTCGAGCCCGCCTGTGCCATCGGGCGTGAAGGTCGCGGTGAGCGTGTAGGTCGTGCCGAGGCTGAAGGACTGGCCGGGCTCAAAGGTCGTCCCACTGTCGAGCTGCGTGTTGCTGCCGGCAATCTCGAAGATGCGCAGATTGCCCGACGCGTCAAAGTCCGTGAGGTAGAACGGCGTCCCGGATGCCGTGTCGCTGAACGAAGCGAAACCGACGTTGCCGTCGAGGCTCGACAGGTTGAAGTCGGACGAAACGACGATCGGCACGCCGTCGGCGTTGGTGAGCTCGACGCTGCTGGTGCGCGTCAGTCCCGCGCCGAGGATGTCGACCTCGTACTGCTGGTTCTGAGCGGTCCAGCCGCTGGAGACGCTGAAGCCGTCGGCGACGTTGTCGTCGAAGTCTTCGCTGAACGGGATGGTGGCTCCGGTGGCATGACTGACAGCCGTGAGCAAAAGAGCGGCACAGAGCGCGGTTCGCATGTTTCTCGGGGTCGAAGTGGTGGCGGGATGACGGCAGAGCGTGCCGACAGACGTTAAAAAGTACCTCGCCACAGCCGCCGAGAATTGCAATTTCACGCACTTGGGTTCACCAATTGCGCAATGTGTCTAGCGTTCAGGCGTGGCCGTGGCACCGCCGATCGTGATCGGGCTCTACATGCTGCCGTGGCACTCGTACATCCGCGACGTCCTGCTTGGCGTTCGCGAAGCGGCGGCGGGACGGGGGTGGGAGCTGTATCTGCCGTGGGTCGGGACGGGCAATTGGCCTGAGCCCAAAGACCTGGGCGTCGCGGGCATCATCGCGGGCTTCGATCTCCTCAACGCGACGCAGCTTCGACAGCTGGAAGACGTGCCGCACGTGACGGTCGGGTCGAGCCTCAAACGCGTCGATCGCATCGACGTCACCTGGGACCACGCCGCCATCGGCAGAATGGCGGCGGAGCACTTGCTCGACCAGGGTCACCGCAACTTGGCGACGTGGTTCGCTCCTCACCGCGACTACCAGCGAGCTCGGGCGGCGGGGTTCTGTCGACAGGCGCGGGAAGCGGGATGTCGCGTCACGGTGGTGCACGATCCGACGAGTGAAGCCGAGTCGGAGCGAATAACGCTGTTTGACAAGCTGCCCGAGCCGTGCGGCTTGTTCTGTCCGTCCGATCGGCTCGGCCACGACGTGCTGCACCTGGCCCGGCGGATCGGGGTGGTCGTGCCGGATCGGCTGGCTTTGGTGTCGACCGGCAACGAGGAGGACTACTGCGAACTCACCGCCCCGCCGATGAGCAGCGTCGCCCTGCCAGGAACGCGTGCGGGTCGGACGGCCGTCGAACTGTTGGCAGAGCGCATGGAGCAAAGCGGTGGTCGTCGAGATGTGTCGATCGCCCTGCCGCCACGATTCGTCGCGGCCAGGCGAAGCAGCGATCCGCTGCGTCTGGGCGATCGTGAGGTGATGCGAGCACTGGACCTGATTCGCCGCCTCGCCCCGACGGGCCTGACGGCGGAGGACGTGCATCGACAGTCGTCGCTGTCCCGACGCGGTCTCGAAAGCCGATTCGTCAAAGCAGTCGGCCGGCCGATCGGCAAGCAGATCCAACGCGTCCGTCTCACGTTGGCCAGAGACCTGCTCGCGACGACCAACCTGCCGGTGGCGGAAGTCGCCCGACGCTGCGGCTTCAAGACCGCCCAGGGATTTTCCAACGCCTTCTCCCAAAGCCACGGCCAAAGCCCGGGCGTGTATCGGGCCGAGCGTTAGCCCGGCCCGAAGCGGAGAGAGGGGGATTCGAACCCCCGGTACGGAAACCGCACACAGCATTTCCAGTGCTGCCCCTTCAGCCACTCGGGCACCTCTCCGGGGCCGCGATGGTAGACGCGACGACGTCGCCACGTGCGGACAATGCGTGGCGAACTACGCTTGACCATGGCGACCATCGACCAGGCCGGCGGACCCAAGGAGCTGGGTCGACCCACGCGTGCCCTTTCTGCCGAGCAGATCGAGCAGCCGGTCACGATTCTCGACACCTTCGACAACCCCCGGCCGGGCCGGGACTTTGAGATTCGCTTCGTCTTTCCGGAGTTCACCAGCATCTGCCCCGTTACGGGCCAGCCGGACTTCGCGACGTTCACCATCACCTACACGCCCGCCGACGTGTGCGTGGAGATGAAGTCGCTCAAGCTCTACTTCCTGGCGTTCCGCGACAAGGGCATGTTTTACGAGGCGGTGACCAACCAGGTCTTCGACGATCTGCACCAGACGCTCTCGCCCCGCCGCCTGAAGGTCGAAGGCGACTTCGCCGTCCGCGGCGGGACCAAGGGCGTGGTCACCGTCACAAGTGACTAGCCTGCGGGCGATGTCTGGCCGGAAGCTCATTGCGATTGATCTCGACGGCACGCTGCTCGGGCCGGACGGGCTGGTCAGCGAGGCGACGCGTGATGCGTATTCCCATGTCCTCGGTGCGGGGCATGAGGTCGTCATCGCGACGGGCCGCACGTGGTACGAGAGCACCAGCGTCGTCGACGCGATCGGCCATCGTGGCTTCGGCGTCTTTGTCGGCGGAGCTGTGACGGTTGACCTGGCTCGCGATGCGATCGTCCGGCGCCAGGCGATGGATCGCGAACTGGCACGCTCGACGTGCGACGTCCTGGAGCAGCACGACCTGACGCCGCTGGTGCTGCAGGACCGCGAGGCGGCGGGTGTCGACTACGTCTTCGGCCCGCGGCCGGTGCCGAAGGACGTGCTGCACTGGAACGCCCGCAACGATATGAAGACGCGTCGCGTTGACGATCTGGCCGAACTCGATCACGTGCACACGATGCGCATCGGCACCCTCGGCCCGCAGCGACAAACCGACGCCGCCCGCGCTGAACTCGATCGCCTTCACGCTGGAGACATCGTCACATGCCAGATCGACCTGGCGACCTATGGCGTCGAGCTGTTGGAGGTCTTCGACCGCACCGTCAACAAGTGGGCCGGCGTGTCACACATCGCCGACAAGCTCGGCATCAAACACGGCGACGTCATCGCGATCGGCGACGACATGAACGACCTGCCGATGATCGAGGCCGCCGGTTTGGGTGTTGCAATGGGCAACGCGAAAGAGCCAGTCCAACGCGCGGCGGATCGAATCATCGACACGCACGCGAATGACGGGCTGGCCGAGTTTTTGAGAGAGCTTGTCGGCTGACGGTCACATGCGTGTGCCGATGATCGTTGCCTCGAAGGCGATGCCGCCGTTGACGACGCCTTGGCACTTGGCCTTGATGCGGCGGTGGCGCTTTTCAATCAGCTCGCAGAGGATGTAGAGCGTTTGCCCTGGCTCGACGGCGGTGCGGAACTTGACGTCTTCGAGCCCACCGAAGCCGATGAAGCCGTCCCAGCCGACGTAGGTCGCAGTCAGGAAGCTGCTGGCCTGGGCGGCAGCTTCGAGCATGATGACGCCTGGCAACAGCGGTCGGCCGGGGATGTGCCCTTCGACCCAGAACTCGTCCGCCGTCACGTCCTTTCGGCCGATGATCCGCCCCTCGTCGGTCCAGACGACGGCGTTGAGGTGCTCCATGTCGCCGCGCTGCGGGTTGTGCTGGCGAATCTCATCGATGTCGTGCTTCACGGCATCGAGGTCGATAGTGGATAGATCAAAAAGGGTCGCTGGCGGCATTGAGGGGATGCAGGGGCAAGGGGCAGCAGCCGACGTCGAGGAGCAGTGCAAAACCAGGGACAAGTCTCAAGCTTGTCCCGTAGCGCTTGCCCCTGTTGGAGTTCCGCTTCAGCGGCTATCAGTCGTCGCCGCCACGCTGCTCGAGAACGAGCTTGCGCATGTCCTGGGCGTGATTCTTGACGTCCTGCAGACGCTTGCGGACACGCGTGCCTGCTGCCTTGTTGCCGCCTTCTGCCTTGCGAACATCGTCTTCGGCTTCGGCGATGAGGTCACGCAGCTGCTGGTAGGACTCGCTCAGGCTCATCAGGGTTTCTCGTTGCTGGAGTAAAGGGGGACGTCAATCCATGCCCCGAAACAACCGGGGCCGACGGGGGTTCTAGCGGCTTCCCCGAACGGGTTCAACCAAAAGAACGCGGAATACAGCGTAGCGCACGAACCTCCGCCTAGCGCGGCAGATCTCGCTCGCCGCGGGCGTAGGCGTGGAAAGCCTGCTTCAGCCGACGCGACACCTCGCCCGGCGTGCCCGCTCCGATCGGCCGACCGTCGATCTTGACCACCGGGATCACCTCCGCCGCCGTACCGGTCAAAAAGCACTCGTCAGCGACGTAGAGATCGTGCCGAACGAGGTTCCGCTCCCGGCACTCGATGCCCTCCTGCCGGCACAGCCGCATCACGACGTCGCGCGTGATGCCCTCCAAAATCCCGGCCTCGGCAGGCGGCGTGGAGACGACGCCGTTCTTCACGAGAAAGACATTGTCCGCCGTGCACTCGGCGACGTGGCCGAGGTGGTTGAGCATGATCGCCTCCAGCACGCCCGCGTCGTTGGCCTCGATCTTGCCAAGCACGCTGTTGAGGTAGTTGAGGCTCTTTACCCGCGGCGGCGTGGCGTTCGGGTGGTTCTTGCAGTGGCTGGCGACCACGACGTCCAGGCCCTTCTCGTAGAGCTCCTCTGGGTAGAGGGTGATGGTCGAGGCGATGCAGAAGACGCTGGCTCGTGGGCACTTCCGCGGGTCCAGTCCGAGGTCACCCACGCCGCGCGTCGCAACGAGCCGGATGTACGCGTCGTTCAAGCCATTGGTGACGAGCAAGTCGCTCATGACCCTCGACAGCTCATCGGCCGCATACGGCACGTCGAGCCGGATGCTGCGAGCCGACTCGTAGAAGCGGTCGAGGTGCGCCTGTTCTTCAAAGACCTTGCCGCCGTAGGCGCGGATGCCCTCGAACACGCCGTCGCCGTAGAGCAGGCCGTGGTCGAAGACGCTGACCATGGCGTCGCCCTTGTTGACGAGCCTCCCGTCGATCCAGACCTGTTCCTCGGCAGCCATGAGCGAATGCTACGGGAGCCTTGGCGGTGCGGGGTCGCGGAGCAGGTTCGCTCCGCTCACCGCTGAACGATCGGCTCGCGAGTTAGTTTCTGTCAGATTTCGCCTGCATCGGTGGTATGTTCGACACGCGTGCGTCTTCTGCTGCTTCCCATTCTCACGGCGGTGCTGCTGCTCGGCCCGGTCGGGTGCAGCACGCGAACCGTTGAAACGGCTGTCAGGTGGTACCCGGAGCGAGACGCCGACGTGGTGATCGCGGCAAAGGTCGAGCGAAGCGGAGAGCACTTCGTCGCGATTCAAACCGCAGAACGAGGCTTACGGCCTTGGCGTGGCGTGACGGCGATGGTTGACCACGGCGACAACCTCGGTTTCGAACTCGATTCGCAAGGCGTCCTGTGGGCGATGTCTCCAGACTCTGCGATCGACCTCGGCACCGTGCCGCCCGGCGTGCAGTTCGTCGCCTGGGCTACGGAAGTCGAGCAGTGGTCGTGGGTCGGAAGCGCCAACCACGCCGCAGTCGCTCGGGCGGTCGAAGACACGATTATCATCGCGGCTACCTTCACGTTGGTCGCTGCGATAGTCGTCGCCGCGGCCGTCACCGGCAGCGAACTTCCGAAGGGAACGATCTACGCCGAGGACCTCTTCAATTTCGACCGACACCACCTCACTCCCTACGGCGACGCACGCTGCCGCGACCGCCTCTGCCGCTGCAACCGCTGCTGGTGATGGCGAAGCGTTCAACTCGATGGGATATTGTCCTTATGGTGCGGTGGCTGATCTTGCTCATCCTCTTGACTTCGCTGCTGCTCGGCCCGGCCGGGTGTCAACGGCAAGTCCTCGAATTCGCCGTGGAGCTCGACGCTCGGGATTCTGCGACGCAGTCGGTCACGGAGCACGTTGTCCATCCGGGCGTTTATCGCGTTGCCCTGCAAGAAGCTGATGGCCAGTTGTGCAAGTTGACCGACGTCGCCGTGCAGGCGGAGCGTGATGACGTGCTCGGCTTCGAGGTCGACGATGACGGCGTGCTCTGGGCGACGCACGACGGCACTCGTCAGACAATCGAAGCGCCGATCGACGTCGAATATGTCGTCTGGGTGAGTCTCATCGATGAGCGACCGTGGGCGTGGCTGCTGGCGGACGCGCCCTCGGAGGAGCTGAGCGAGGCGTTCGGCGACTTCATCGTCGTTGTCGGCTACTTCGCAGCCGTGTTTGGTGCGGCCCTGGGAAGCAACGGACCTGACAGCGGCTTCGATGCACTCGGCCAGGCCTTACCTTGATGCCGATCCCTGCTATCTTGCCGCCATGCGGCTCATCCTGCTGCCGGCACTGATCGCCACACTGCTGCTCGGCCCGATCGGGTGCAGTTACGACAGCTACGACAAGCCGATCCGGTGGTATCCGGACCGACACGCTGGAACCGCCGTCGACAAGGCCGCCCCGCGGTCGGGGGAGTACACGGTGGCCGTCCAGTCGCACGACGGCTGGCTTCGGCCTTGGCAGGACGTGACAGTCCGGGCACGCGACGGCGATCGGCTCGGCTTCGAACACGACGGCGAACAGCTCTTTGCGACGTACAGCACCACCCGCCAAGCCCTCGGCGTCCCGCCGGACGACGCGCTGTACGTCGCCTGGGCGACGAGCGAAAACCGACTCGGCCCACTCGACCGTCCGGTCCGCGCCGCGGGAACGGGTCTGAAAGTCACCGGGAAAGCGGTGCTGACGGGTGCCGTCGTCGTGCTGGGCGGTGCCGCGCTCGTCGGTCTGGTGTGGCTCTCGATTAACGACAGCGACGACGACGATCCGTTCGATCGCTAGCGGATCGCCTCGAGACAAAGCTAGCCGCCCGCGTCAGCGGGCGCTGCGGACGACAACGACTCACTTTTCTCAGATCAATCAACGCGCTACACGCCGGCAGACGCTGCGGAGCTGCGCGAGAACGCTGGTGGACATGGACAGGTCCAGCGTGGCGTCCAGTGCTCGAAGGGCTGAGTCCGCAGCGGTGGTGAGTGGCGCGTAGCCGAAGCTCTGTCCGAGCGTTTTGAGTGTGTCGCACGCCGCGCGGCATGCATGCAGATCGCGATTGGCGACACTTGCCTGAAGGTCTGTGCCAACGGATTGAATTCGCCTCACTGCCGCGTCGAGTAGGTCTGCCAGGTCGCCGTCTGGTGGCCCGTCCTCGATGAGGTTGCTCTTGATCGCCGTGTCGTCGCCGGCGGCTCCGCCGAGCAGTTCAGCAACCGCGGCCGCCGTGGACGCCTTCGTGAATGGGGTTTTGAGGACGTTTTTCGGGGAGAGCTGACATGCGTTCTCAGTCTTCTCCAGGACGATCAACGAGTCGCCGTATCGGTCCTCCAGTTGTGCGAAGACGTCGGCCGGCGCGATGTTCTGCGCTTCGGCAAGAGCTTCAACGTCTGCGAGTACCGGGGGCGATGCCATCGGACAATCACCGGACGCGATTGCCGCAGCTGCTTCTTCTGCGTCAGCGACGGTCGCACACGGGATGGGCTCTGCTCCGGAGGCGGTCAGATGGAAGGCAAGCAACTGCCGATCGAGCGAGATCGGATCCAGCACCAGCACGGGGCCGCTGAGTCGAGCTGTCGTCTGTTCGACCGCCGGAGCCTTCTTCGACTCTTCGGGCGAGAGATAGAGGAGTGGGAAGATCTTCGTGTCGAATTCGATTCCGACGTGGTGCCAGGTGCTTGCGAGGTGATCGCACCAGACCACGTTTCCGACGACGAGGTCGTGCCCGCCGAGGTGGCGAGGAAGGACGAGCTCGCAGCGGGTGCCGACGTACACGAAGCCGCGAGTGAACAGCCCGATGCCGGTGCTCGAAAGGTCTCGGGTGACGGTCCGCCACTGCCGGCATCCGCGTTCCGACTGCAGATTGAGTTCGACGTCGCGGCGTCGGAATGGGATGCGTTCGCTGCCTCGCAGATCACGATCGGCCTGGGGCACCTTCTCTTCGAGGATGTCGGCCTTGTGCCAGAGTTGATCGAGCTCCTCGTCTGTTGGACCTGTTCGGCTCGGCGACACCCCCACCGCATCGGAATGCGACTGTGTGGAATTGATGGAAAGAGTCATTGGAATGCCCCGAAGTAAACCTCCCTCGGTAGAAAGTGCGTCCGGTAAGTAGCCCACAGCAACGAGCTGCGGCGGAGTGCACGCCCGACCACGGTGCCGCCGCGGTCGGCGCGCATCGTGTCCACCTGAAGGATCGGCAGACTTGCCAGATTGGTTGAGCGATTTCAGCCCAGTTTCGACGGATTCAACGTCATCGATCAGGCTGCGTCACCATGAACTTTGACGAGCGCAGCGAACGCGCAAGCAAACGTGAACTCACCGCACCACACGCCGGCAGACGCTGCGGAGTTGGTTGATCACGACGCCGGATGCCGAAAGCTCGGGCCGGGCGTCGAGGGAGCGAAGCACCGTCTCGGCGGCGGAGGTGAGCGGCGTGTAGCCGAAGCTGCTGCCGAGCGTTCTGAGGGTCTCGACGAGTTGCTCCGCCTGGGCGTGCTGGTCGTGTTCGACCGCAACCTGAAGGTCGGCACCGATCGACCGAATGCGGCGGACGGCGGCGTCGAGGAGTTCGGCAAGGTCTTTGTCATTCCCGCGCTCGTCGGTCATGCAGCTGCGGATCGGTTCGTCCTGGTCCGGATCGTTGCCGAGCAGCTTGGCAACCGCGGCCGCAACGCTCGACTGCGTGAAGGGCTTGTGCACGACGTGCTGCGACGGAATCTCTGCGAGCCTCGGATCCGGATCGTCCGGATTGACGAGCAGGATCACCGGCCCGCCCGACGTCGCGCTCAGCAAGGCGTACAGCCGAGGCAAATCCACCGACTCCGTGCGTGCCAGCGACGTCAGGTCGGCAAGCACCGGCGTCACGGGGTACGCGCGGTTCGACGCGCGAACCTGTTCGATCGCCTCGAGCGCGGCAGCAACAGATGAGGCCGCGTGCACCTTCGCACCGGCGGCACCAAGGTGGTACTCGAGCAAGCGCCTGTCCAGCTCCGCCGGATCGACGATCACAACGGGACCGGAAAGCCGAACGCCGGATATCGAGAGCACGCTCGAGCGTTTGGACTCATCAGGCGTCAGGTAGAGCTTGGGGAAGACCTGATCGTCGAACTGCACGCCGATGTGGTGCCACGATGTCGCAAGGTGATCACACCACGCGACGCGTCCGACCAGGCGATCGTGCCCGCCGAGGTGTCGTGGCATCATGATCGCGCAGCGTGTCCCGGGATAGATGAAACCACGCGTGAACAGCCCGACGCCGCCGAGCGAGAGGTCCCGCGTGATCGTCTTCCATCGGCGATTGCCGCGGACGCTGGTCAGGTCAAAGCCGACGTCGCGTCGACGGAACGGAAGTCGTTCGCTCTGACGGCGACAGCGGAGGCTCTCGGACAAGCCCTCTTCAATGAGGTCTGCCTTTCGCCAGAGCAGGTGCGTGACCTGCTCGAACGCCAGCGATTGGCCGACGGCAACGGACTTGGTACTCGGCTGGACGGGCCGCGTGACACGGGACTGGATCATCTTGGACTCCCCTCGAGTCGCTCAGCAGGTGAATGGTTGGTACGACCTTCGAGCGGAGACGAGACGGGTGTCGCCCCCACCTGCATGTCCGATCCAGTGGGGGCAATGTCCAGCCGAAAAAGCTGCGTCGGCGATTGTCAGATAGTCGCACGTTCAGTCCGGCGCAGCGACGAGCTTGCCTTCGCGAAGGAGCAGCGCGCGGTCAGCGGTTTTGGCCAGCGAGCGGTCGTGGGTGACCATGACGATCGTCTGCCCGCGGTCGGCGTGGAGGTCGGCGACGACGTCCATGATCTGCCGGCCTGTTGCCGCGTCGAGGTTGCCGGTGGGCTCGTCGGCGAACAGGATTCGCGGGCGATTCAGAAGTGCCCGCGCGATCGCGACGCGCTGTCGCTCGCCGCCGGAGAGTTGAGCCGGGCGGTGGTTCAGGCGGTCGGAGAGGCCGAAGGCGTCGAGTAGTGAGAGGGCTCGCCGTTTGGTCTCAGAGTCGTGCCGGCCGAGCAGGCTGCCGTCGACGCTGGCGGCGAGAAGCGTGTTCTCGCGGACGTTCAGCTCCGGCAACAGGTGGTAGAACTGGAAGACGAAGCCGAAGTCGCGATTGCGAACCCGCGCCCTGCCGCGTCGGCCGAGGCTCTTGAAGGTGTTGCCGTCGAACGTGATCGTCCCGCCGTCGGGCTCGTCGAGGGCGCCGAGCAGGTGAAGCAGCGTCGACTTCCCCTCGCCGCTACGCCCCTCGATGGCGAGGAACTCGCCCTCTTTGACCTGCAAGTCTAGGCCGTCGAGCACCTTCACGAGCTGCTCGCCCATGGTGAAGTGCTTTTGGAGGTTGTCGACTTGGAGGAGCATGATCGAAGTCAGAAACGCAAAGAAGCAAAGGTGCAAAGACCGAGCAAAGAGAAGAGCCGGTGGATTGACGATCGGATGAGCTTCTCGCTGTAGGCAACCTTTGCTCTGACTTTGTCTCTTTGCTTCTTTGCGTTTCCCTGCAGCTTATTCAAACCGCAACGACTCCACCGGCCTCTGCCTCGCGGCGAGCAGCGCCGGAATCGTCGCGCCGACGATGCTGCTGACGATGGCCGCGGCGAAGATGACGCCGGCTTCGAGCGGACGGACCGTGTTGGGGATCTTGTCGAACATGTACGTGTCCGCCGCCCAGATCTGGACGTCGAGGAGCGTGCCCATCGCGTCGTGGATCTCGTTGATGTAGAAGACGATGAGCCCGCCCAGCACGATGCCCAGCCCGCCGCCGACCAGGCCGATGACCGCGCCGTAGCCGAGGAAGACGCCCGCGATGCCGGTGCTGGTCGCGCCGACACTCTTGAGGATGCCGATGTCGCGCGTCTTCTCCTTCACGATCATGTAGAAGACGCACAAAATCAGGCCGACGGTCACCATGCTGATGAACGAAAAGAGCGTCACGACGAGCGCTCGTTCTTTCTCAACGGCCGCGAGGAATTGACCCACGGATGGCTGTCGGTCCCAGCTGTCAATGTCGAGCAAAAGATACTGTTGCCCGCCGCCGGGGATCGCCCCGTAGACGTCCGAGGCGACGGCGTCGATCTTGTCGCGCATCGCGTAGAGGTCTTGGCCTTCGTCCAGGCTGATGTGCAGCTTGGTCGTCCGTGCGGGCAGCGTGACGGGCTCGCCAAGGAACTCGCCGGTCTCGGGGTCGATGCCTTCTGGGTAGATCTCGGTGGCGTCCATCCGCAGCTGGTTTTGCAGCAGATCAAAGTCGACGTAGACGGTGTTCTTGTCGGCCTCGAAGATGCCGGTGCGGCTGTTATCGACGATCCACGCGGAAAACTCCGCCTTCTGCCGCTCGACGTCGACGGCCGCGCCTTCGGGGTCGGGGGCGAGCAGGAGGAAGCGGATCGGGATCGCCTGGTCGGGCCAGAGGCCTTGCCAGCGGTTGTCGAGCTTGCCGATGCCGAGGATGCGCGAGCCGACGATCGCCCCGGGATACGTCGCCGGATCCGGCCCACGTCCACTGCCCCGCCGCTGTGGGACGGACTGCTGGTACAGCTCGTCCGACCAAGGCAGATCGAACGTCGGCCGGACCGTCTCGCCCGCCCACTGACGGACGCGGGCGATGAGTGCGTCGCGGTAGAACGCCTCGTCCTCGGGCTCGATGAGCCCCCGCTGCACCGCCGACGCCGCCCGACCGGGAGCCGTGCGTTCCCAGTCGGCGAGCGGCTCTGTGGGCGAGGTTTCCGGGTTGTTCAGGTAGAGCGAGTCGGTAAAGCCGTTGACCAGCCCGATGCGGTCGATCGGCAAACCGACGACTCGGACGGCCTCCTGGAAGCTGTTGTTGATGCTCACCACGCCGTACGACTCGATCGTCGGCACGGCCGCCTTCACGCCCGGGATCTGCTCCACGGCCTCGGCCAGCTTTTCGTAGTTCTCAAACCCAGCCAGCCCACGGCTCCGCACGACGACATCGCCGCTGAGGCCTTTGAAGGTGCCGCGGAACATGTCGAGCCACCCGCTCATCACGCTGATGACGACCAGCACGAGCGCCGTGCAGGCCGTGACGGCAATCACACTCACCCAAGCGATCCGCCGCTTGGCCAAGTACTTCGAGATGAGCAGAGGAATGTACAAGGTCCAGTAGGGTGGGCCCTGGCCCACCATCGGTGTGTAGTTGGTGCCAGAGGTGGGCCCGGGCCCACCCAACGACTGCGGTTTCATCAACGGAAACGCGAGCACATCCCGAATCGACGGCTGCCCCAGCAGCAGCATGACGAGCCGATCGACGCCGAGGCCCATACCGCCGGCGGGTGGCATGCCGACCTTGAGGGCGTGGAGGAAGTCGTGGTCGACCTTCTGGCGTTCGCCCTCGTCTTCCACGGCCTGCTCCTGGAAGAGACGGGCTTGCACGTCGGGGTCGTTGAGCTCGGTGTACCCCGGCGAAATCTCCTGCCCGCCGATGGCGAGCTCGTAGACGTCGCAGAAATAGGGGTCATCCTCGCAGGGGCGGGCGAGGGGGATGATGTCGCTCGGAACACGCGTGACGAAGACTGGCTCGCTCAGGTTCGGCTCTACAAACTTCTCGAACAGCGAGACAAGTTCTGCCGACGGAGTTGTCCCCAATCGTAATTGCTTGATCCCGCTAACCTTTTGTCGCATCGACTCGAGAAAATCCGGCATCTGCGGCAGAATGCCGCGAAAGATTTCAACATCTTCTGCTCGTAGGTTGGATCGTACGGCTGGATCTAACTTAGCCAGTGCCGATTCGAACTCACTAGGGGCCGGTAGACTCTTGACAACCTCGCGGATGGTGTCATCAACGGTTAAGAACAATGCATCTGCAAACGTCGGATCGCTCTCCTGTAGAAACTGCTTTTCGAACCGGTACCCAAGCGTTTCTTCAACCAGTGTGACCATGGTGGCCCGCCGCCACGGTCGCTTGCCGAGGTCGACTTCCTTCTCGCCAATCGTGATCTTCGTCGTCCCCAGCACCTCCATCGCCACGGTGCAGATCATGTCCTCCACCAGCTCCGCCATCGTCTCCCAGTTGCCGTAGGCCTCGTAGGCCTCGAGCATGGTGAACTCGGGGTTGTGCTTCGGGCTGACGCCTTCGTTGCGGAAGTTGCGGTTGATCTCGAACACTTTCGGCATCCCGCCCACCAGCAGCCGTTTGAGGTAGAGCTCCGGGGCAATCCGGAGGAACAAGTCCATCCCGTAGGCATTGTGCTTGGTCTCGAACGGCCTGGCCGCGGCGCCGCCGTGGATGGGTTGGAGCATCGGCGTCTCGACCTCGACGAAGCCGCGCTTCTTGAGGTAGTTCCGCATCGCGTCGATGATCGCGAACCGCTTCTGCATCACGTCCATCGACTCGGGGTTGGCCCACAGGTCGACGTAGCGCTGGCGATAGCGAAGCTCCGGGTCGGCCAGGCCCTTGTGCTTGTCGGGCGGCAGGGCGAGCGACTTGGCGGTGATGGCAAAGCCGGGGTC
>JBCDKH010000049.1 GCA_038746835.1 Planctomycetota bacterium
CGGCACCTACGGCAAAGACACGGCGGGTCTGTACCGCGTGCATCAGTTCGACAAGTGCGAGCAGGTCGTCGTCTGCCGGGCCGACGAGCAGGAGAGCCGCGAATGGCACGCGAAGATGCTCGGCTACAGCGAGGAAGTCCTCCATGCGCTCGAGCTGCCGTACCGCGTCATTGACGTCTGCACGGGTGATCTGGGCGTCAAGAATGCGTCCATGCAGGACGTCGAGACCTTCATGCCCAGCCGCGTCCGCGACGGCGACGTCTCAACTGGCTACGGCGAGACGCACAGCGCGAGCCGGCTCTACGACTACCAGGCGCGACGTCTGAACCTCCGCTACAAGTCGTCAGATGGCGTGACGAAGTTTTGCCACACGCTCAACAACACAGTGGCCGCGTCGCCGCGGATTCTGATTCCGATCCTCGAGAACTACCAGAACGCCGACGGCAGTGTGACCGTGCCGACGGTGCTCCGCAGCTACATGAGCGGATTGGACAGGATCACCTGACGATTCATCGAGCGCGCTTGGCCAGCAGGACTCGTCGCAACAGGCCCGGCGTCCACGTTGCCACGAGTGGCAAGAGCCATCGTTCGAGGCCCGTCGCTCGGGTCTTGAGCTTCGAAACCGCATCGCGCCTTTGGTCTGCCTTCCCGTGCGTCACGGCAACGCCGAGGTACGCGCGGGCGACGTGCCTGGCAGCGGCTTGCATCAGCGTGCGCTCCTCCTCGCCACGGAACGCATCGAGGTTCTTCTCGATTGCGATCTGGTGGAACCGCTCTCGATCCGGGAGATTCGCACTCAGGTTGTTCGGCTGCCCACTGCGGTACGCACTGGACGCCACTGGGTCGTAGCTCCATGTGTGGCCGGCTGCGAGGAAGCGGAGGAAGAACTCCAGATCGTGCCGACGCGTTTGGGAAACGTCCATTCCGCCGAGGTGAAGCCACGTGCTGCGACGGACAGAACAGGCGGACATGCCCGGGAAGATGTGGCTTCGCGTGTACCACTTGAGGTAGTCAATGCTCCCAAGTCCCCGGCGAACGCTGTGAGCGTTACTCTCGAGGAACGCGGTCTGCGGCAACGGGCGCTTGCGAACCTCGTCGCTGTCAGGGGCGACGTGATCAAAGTGGTAGAGAACTGCGTCGTCGCTGGATTCGGCAACCGCGTCCGCCGTGCGAGCAAGACGATCGGGGTACCAGATGTCGTCGGCATCGAGGAAGACAAGCCAATCCCCCGAGGCCGCCTCCGCTCCAGCGTTTCGCGCACCAGCGGCACCGATACCGCCGGTGCTGACGAGCTGATCGACACCAAAATCCGTCGCGATGTCGGCCGAGCCGTCTTGCGAGCCGTCATCGACGACGATGACCTCGTCCGCTTTTCTGTTCTGGTCTCGAACGCTCTGAAGCGTCGTCGGCAGCCACCGCTCGGAGTTGTGGGCGGGGATGACAACCGAGAGCTTCGCATGATTGTCGGTCGGTTGCCCGCGGTCCTGCGCCATCGTTGCGACACCCTATCGCGGGAGATCCAACGAAACGGGCGTCGGCAGGTGCCGACGCCCGTTGAAGCCGTTGTGTGCTGGGATCAGGCGCTTCTCGACACCGAAACCTCGTCGTCTTCACTCTCGAGGATGTCAACGGCGACCGAGTGTTCGCCATCCTCACCGTGTGCTTCGACGCGGTAGTTAAAATCCTGCTCTTTCGACTCTTCGGAAGGTGACTCGTTGCTGGTGCTGAGCGTCGTGCTGTTCTGTGCGCGACGTGTTTCGTCCGGATTGGTGGTCTGGACAGGCTCTTCATCATCGAGCAACAACTCTCCGGGCGGGACTTCGTCGTCCGGAAGGATGGGTCCCGGCTCATCATCGAAAAGCGGAGTCGAGTTGGTCTGCAATCGGACGTCGCTGGCGAACTGCTGCGTCGCCTGCCACCAGCCATCGCCGCTGTCCCACGCCGAGAGGCCTCGCCAGATCACGACGCTGTCAGCCCGATCGCGAACGAAGTCGAGCTGTGCACGGAAGTCGTCCTGATCAATGGTGTTTGTCGTGTTGTGGTAGACGGGCATCAGGAACGGAATGACCGGCTTCCCGTAAGCCGCAGCCTGCTGAAGATTGTGCTCGGCGTAGACCTCCCAGCTCGTGTGGTTGTCGTAGAACGCGTAGAGCGATGGAACGATGAAGTCCACGGCATCCGCGAGCGGCTGGAGGAATTGGTTGGCCGTTTCCCAGTCGTCGTAGCGCTCTTGCTCTGCGTCGACGCGATCCTGCGCGAGACTGACCGACGACGACCCCGGTACGTCGTTGAGTGCGTCGTTGAGCTGGTTTGTGCGGTTGTGAAGATTGACCGGTGTCCAGTAGTCGCGAACCGGGAACATCCGGTAGATGCCGATCTCAACGTTGGGCCGCTCGTCCTTGGCCCATTCGATGAGCTGGAGGAACTTGTCCATCGTCTCGCGGACCGTCGCCTCGTCTCCCTGATTGATGTCGGTTTCCCAGTGCTCAATGTTGACCACCCACTTGCGGCCCGAATCAGCAGCGGTTCGAGCGGCATCGCGGACCCGATGCTCTGCGACCATGTCGTCCAGCAGGTTGCCGTTCGCGTCTCGACTGAACAGGTCACCGTAAGTGACAAAAATCTCGTCGACGCCCGCATCCACCAGCGACACGTCGCCGGGCAGATTCCGCATCGCTGAGTAGATGCTGAACGAGTCGGCGTTCTGGCCGGAGCCCGAGGTCACGCCCGGGGGCAAAGCCGTGTCGGTGGCAGCTGCCGTGAGTCCACTGCGGACAAAGGCCAGTGCCTCCAGCGGTGAGTGGGTTCCGGCCTTGATGAGGTCGCGAACCTCAGCCATCGTTTCTGCTTGAAAGCCCGACGCCGAAAGGAGTCGTCGCTGTTCGAGGTGTTCCAGCATGGTGACGCCGTGACGCTTGGGTCGATTGGCCGCCGTGGTGTACTTGCTCATGTCGCCCTTGTTCTCCAATTTAACACTGCGTGTGTCAATCCGATCGACGCGTTGACGCCGAGCGCTCCAGCCCGAGGTTTTATCAATCGACACGCGTTGCCGCTAGCCCGAACTATCGCGATTCGTCAAGAAATTGCCTGCTCCTGCTGCTGCCCGTTGATGAACGGCACCAAGACGAACTGCCACACGAACGGCCCCCAGATCGGCCACCAGATCAGGTCGTTGGTGATGATCGTCCAACCCAGCGACGCCGGCAGGGCATCGAGCACAAACGCTCCGTAGACGAAGCCGATCGGGCCGAAAATCTTGCCCAGCAGGGCGATGAGGATGAAAACCGCGAACCGCGATGGGTCTCGCCAGGCAGCCGCGTAGCCGATGGCAAAGACCATCACGAACATGCCGATGCACTGCCAGAACAGGATTCCCACCTGGTCCGTCTCCACGTTTGCCAGGCGCAACGTCATGCTCGGCAGGAAGATGACCACGAGGCCCCAGATCACGTTGTAGATCGCGGCCGCGGCAAAGCTCAGGCGGTAGATCTTGAGCCAGCCCGGGCTCGCAAAGGACGTCGCTTCGATCATGGTCCACGTTACCGCCCGTCGACGCGTAGTTTTCAACATGACGCCGTCCGACAAGCCTGTCGCCGTGGGCCTGCTCGGTCTCGGCAGCATCGGCCGCCGCCACGCCTCGATGATCGCGCGGGAGATTCCGAGCCTGCACCTCGTTGCCGTCCATGATCGGGACGAGTCTGTCGCCCAGCGTGTCGGCGACGAGGTCGGAGCCGACGTCGCACCGACGTCTGATTCGTTGCTGTCGCGCGACGACATTGAGGCCGTTGTGATCGCGACGCCACACTCGCAGCACATCGTCTTCGCCGAGCCGGCCCTGCAGCGTGGCTTGCACGTGTTGGTGGAAAAGCCGGTCGCGATGAGCGTCGAAGGTGCTGGACGCGTGAACCGGGCTTTCGAGGTCGGCCGTCGTGACCGGCCTGAGTTGGTCTTCGCCGCGATGTTTCAGCAGCGATGCATGCCCGTCTGGCAACGCCTGCGCGAAATCGTCCGCGACGAACTCGGGCCGATCCAGCGGTGCAATTGGACGGTCACCGACTGGTTTCGCACGCAGGCTTACTACGACGGCGGGGGCTGGCGTGGGACGTGGAAGTACGAGGGCGGAGGCGTCCTCATGAACCAGGCGCCGCACAACCTCGATCTGCTGCTGTGGATCACCGGGCTCGTGCCGCGTGAAGTCATGGCTGTGACGCACTACGGCCAATTCCATCGCGTCGAGACCGAGGACGAAGTCGCCGCCGTCGTGACATGCGACGCCGCATCCAATTCGGTCGGACCACCGCTGGTGACGTTCGTCACGACCACCGGCGAGGCGCCCGGCACCAATCGCCTTGAAATCGTCGGCGACCTCGGCTCGGCCGTCGCGGAGGACGGGCACATCCGAGTCCGACGCCTCGAGCGCGGCGCGTCCGCCGTCTCCGCCGACGGCCCGCCGGACTTGCGGACCGTTCCGTTTGAAGAACGAATCGAAACGCCGGGCGACACCGGCTCGCCGACCTACGCCGACCAGAAGCCATTCCGTCGCGAACTGTTCGACAACTTCGCTTCGGCCGTGCGGAGCGGCACGTCTCCGATCGCACACGGTTGCGAGGGGTTCGCATCGGTCGAGCTGGCGAACGCCATGCTTCTATCAGGAGATCAGCGTCGTCCGATCACGCTGCCGCTGGACGTCGACGCTTATCAGGATTGGCTTCTAGCCAAGGCGTAGCAGTGACGGATCGGCGTCGATATGTCGAATCGGACGTGCCATTCGTCCGATAAGCCCCAACTCCAGCCCACTTCGCATTGGTGGTCACGATGACGTGTCGACCTTGTACATGGGCCGGCGTTGTTTCGCGTCGGGAGATCAAGCATGACGCCGCCGCTCTATCAACGCACACGCCTTCTCCGGTCGCACGGATGGGTCGTGACCATGGCAGCCTTGCTGTGGGTGGCCGGGTGTCATTCGTCGCCTGAGCCGACACCCGCGGGCGACGTCATCAGCGGTTCGCCGACTGCCGACACCTACGCGTTTCAGGCGTCCGACGCCGATGTCGAGAACGCGCGATTCGACCGGCTCAGTCGCATCGGGCCGGACGAGCCGCTGCTCAGCCGCACAATCAGTGGCGGCTCCCCGACCGACCCGGACCGGGACTTTGACCAGACCGCACCTGCTGCCGGCCCAACCACTCGCGGGGCCATGCCGTCGCGACGCGTCGAACTGGCGGACGGACGCATTCGCCTGATCTGGCATCTCCAGGGTGGCGGCGGGCCAGACGTACGGACCGAGGGTGCGGGCGTCGGGCGTCGCAAGGTCGTCCAGCAGCCGGCTGACACCGGACCGCTGCTGCAGCTGCTCGCGACGGAGCTCGGCCCCGACGGCACGGCCATCGCACTTCCGGCGGACAACCGCATTGTCATCACCTGCAAGCCCGACGCTGAGTCGCGCGTGCTTGCGTTGCTGCAAGACGTCGATCGCCCCGGCAGGCAGGTTGAAATCCGCGCTCGCATCTTCGAGGTCACCCACGGCTACGACTTCCAGCAGGGCGTCCAACTGCTTGCTCAACGCATCGCCGAAGACGGCACACAGACCGCGCTCTCGACCTTCCGAACCGCCGAACTGCTCGAGTCGGTCGCCGGGAATCCGTTCCAGGGTTCGATCGTCAGCGTGATGCAGGTCCTCCAGGAGGTCGGCATCAACCTCGACGCCAGCTTCGAACTCCTCGCCGAGACCGGCCTGATTCGCGTCGTCAGCGAGCCACGCCTGACGGTGTCGGAAGGCGACACGGGTTACCTGCTCGCCGGGCAGGAAGTGCCGATCCAGTCGGCCGACCTCGCGAAGGGCATCCTGACGGCCAAGACGCAGTACAAGCCCGTTGGCGTCCAGCTCTACGTCACGCCGCAGGTCATCGGTGAAGGGCACGTGCGACTGCATGCCCTCAGCGTGGTGAGCAGCGTCTCTGGCTTCACGCCGCTGCCAGCTCTGCAGACCGGTCGGAAAGAGCCGTCACCACTTCTGGTCAACCCCGTCATCGACAGCCGCGAGGCCGAGACGAACGTCACCGTCGGCGACGGCGAGACGCTGGTCATCAGCGGCTTGCGGATGGTGCGGACAACGACCCGCGAGGACAAGGTGCCGGGCCTGGGCGACTTGCCGATCCTGGGCCACCTGTTCAAGAACCACCGGACGCAGCGTCGGATGACGGATCTGTACTTCTTCCTCACACCGCGAGTAGTCGATTCGACGCACGTCGCATCGGCGTGGTGAGGTCGAGCGCTGGCGCGTCGGCGTGATGCGGTTACGTTCCGCCGCATGAGCGATTCGCCGTACCCGCAACCTGGAAAAGCCGCCCCGAAGTTCGACCTGCCTTCGAGCGAGGGCAAGAACCTGAAGCTTGCCGATTTCAAGGGCAAGACGCTGGTTCTCTACTTCTACCCCAAGGCCGACACGCCCGGCTGCACGACGGAGGCCTGCGGCTTTCGCGACAACGCCGACGCGTACAAAAAGGCGGGCGTGCAGGTGGTCGGCGTGAGCCCGGACCCCGTCGCCAAGGTCGAGAAGTTCGCCAAGAAGATCGAGCTCAACTTCCCGCTGCTGGCCGACGAAGACCATGCCGTCTGCGAGGCGTACGGCGTCTGGCAGGAAAAGAGCATGTACGGCAAGAAGTACATGGGCGCCGCCCGAACCACCTTCGTCATCAACGACAAGGGCAAGATCGCCAAGGTCTTCGAAAAGGTGAAGCCCAAGGGCCACGAGCAGGAAGTGCTCGAAGCCATCGAGGCGATGTGAGTTCAGCTTTCGTCGGACGCGTCGACCACCGCGCCGAAGCGGCGCGTGCGTCGGGCGTAGGCCCGAACGGCGTCGAACAGCTCGCTGCGGCTGAAGTCGGGCCAGGTGGCATCGGTGACGAAGATCTCGGCGTAACTGATCTGCCAGAGCAGGTAGTTGCTGACGCGTAGCTCGCCGGCGGTGCGGACGAGCAGATCGACGTCGGGCAGTTCGATGCCCGTGAACCCGCCGCGACGGCCGGTGGTGAGGAACGACTCGAGCATCGCCTCGTCGATGTCATCGGACGACATCCGACCGGCGGCAACTTCAGAGGCGAGGTGACGCGTCGCATCGACCAGCTCCGCCCGGCCGCCATAGTTGAGGGCGAGCGTTACGACCAGGCCGTCGTTCTTAGCGGTCTCGTCGAGCGTTCGGTGGACCTCGTCGAGCACGATCTGCGGCAAGCCGTCGAGTCGGCCGTTCTGGTTGAAGCGGACGTTCTCGCGCATCATCCGCGGACGCTGCTCCCGGAGGAAGGCGACGTACATCTCCATCAGGAACGCCACCTCTTCTGCCGGACGCTTCCAGTTTTCCAAGCTGAAGCTGTACAGCGTCAGGAAGTCCGGCCCGGCGACGCGGTCTCGCAGTCGGCAACACTCGCCGACCAGATCCGGCACGACGGCGGCACCTTCGGCGTGGCCTTCGTGGCGCGGCTTGCCCTGACGCGTCGCCCAGCGTCCGTTGCCATCCATGATCACCGCGATGTGCCGCGGCACCTTCGCCGCGGGTAGGTCCAGCACATCGGCTGGCGCGTGCCACTGGTCAGCGGGGACATCGGCAAGGAACCGTTCCGTCGGCTCGGCAAGAAGGGTCGACACAGGCGTCAGTCTACCGCCGCCTGTTGCTCCTCGACGTGCAAGAGGTGGTATTCATAACCGTCGATGAGCGCTTCCCACGAGGCGTTGATGATGTTCTCGTCCACGCCGACCGTGCCGAAGTACTCGGCCCGTCCGTCGGGGTTGTGTCGCAGGAACTCGATGACGACCCGCACGCGGGCAGCCGTCGCTGCGTCGGAATCGACGACGCGCACCTTGTAATCCTTCAGCGACAGGTCATCGATCGCCGGGTAATGCTCTCGAAGAGCTTTGCGAAGCGCGGCATCGAGTGCGTCGACCGGGCCGTCACCTTCGGACACGTGGTGTTCGACGGCGTCCCCGACGTGGAGCTTGACGGTGGCTTCTGCCACGGTCTGATCGCCGTGGTTTCGCAGGATGACGCAGCGGTAGTGATCGAGCGTGAAATAGTCGCGACGCCGCTCGATCTCGCGACGCAAGAGCAACTCGAAGCTCGCCTCGGCCGCCTCGAAGACGAAGCCCTCGTTCTCGAGATCCTGCACGCGCCCGAGGACGCGGCGTTGGAGGTCGCGATCCTGCTCTACGCCGAATTTTCGGCCGACCTTCTCGGCGATGTTGCTCGCGCCCGAAAGCTCGCTGACAAGGACCCGACGGGCGTTGCCGACCAGCGCGGGATCGATGTGCTCGTAGGTGCCCGCGTGCTTGCGGATGGCGTGGACGTGCATGCCGCCCTTGTGCGCGAAGGCACTCGCCCCGACGTAGGGCTGCCCGCCGATGAGGTTCATGTTGGCTGTCTCGTAAACGAAGCGGCTGATGTCGGTCAGCTTGGTTGCAGCTCCGGGAACAAGAGCGTCGAAGGCTCCGTCGTACTTGAGCAGCAGCGTGGCGATGAAGGGCAGCAGGTCCATGTTGCCGCATCGCTCGCCGACGCCGTTGATGGTGCCCTGGCCGTGGCTTGCACCGGCGTTAACTGAGGCGATGGCGTTGGCGAGCGCGACGCCGCCGTCGTTGTGCGTGTGGATGCCGACCTCGACGCCCGGCAGATGGTCTACGACACGCCGCGTCGCGTCAGCCACGGCGTCGGGCAAGGTGCCGCCGTTGGTGTCGCACAGGCAGACGCAGCTCGCCCCGGCCTCGGCGGCGGCCTGCAGCGTCGACAGGGCGTGGTCGGCATCCTCTTTGAAGGCGTCAAAGAAGTGCTCGGCGTCGTAGACGACCTCCCGGCCACGCTCTTTGGCGAAGCCGACGGTGTCAGCGATCATGTCGCGGTTCTCGGCCGGGTCGACGCCGAGGACGGTCTCGAGCTGGAACCGGCTCGACTTGCCGACGATCGTGATGACCGGCGTCTCTGCGGACAGCAGGGCGTTCGTGCCCGGATCGTCGGCGACTGCGGTGCCGCGACGACGCGTCATGCCGAACGCGGCGATGCGAGCGTGCTTCAGGCCGAGCTTGGGTGCTTCGGCGAAGAAGGCGGCGTCTTTCGGGTTGGACTGCGGGAAGCCGCCCTCGATGACGTCGACGCCGAGGTCGTCGAGCTTCTGGGCGATGGCGAGTTTGTCGTGGAGGCTGAGGTTGAAGCCCTCGCCCTGGGTGCCGTCGCGCAGGGTGGTGTCGTAGATCGTGATGCGCCTGGCCATGCCAGCAGCACTCTACAACCCGCCGACCAGCGCGAGCGCCGACAACCCGGCCACTACCGGCATCAGCGTGCAGGCGAAGATCGTGAGCGAGAACTTCATCGCGTCAGCACGGGTGCGGGGCATGCTTGATGTATCGGACGTGCCTGGCCCATCTCGCCACCGGCAGAGATCGCGAAGGCACGAAGACGCGAAGACAGAAGCGAAGGCTCAAATCGCTGTCAGAGCCCTGGATTCGGTGCGTCAATTCCTTCCTCTTCTTCGCGTCACTCTTCGCACCTTTGCGCCTTCGCGATCTCTGACCAAACCCGTAGCGTTCCCGCGTGGCCAAGAGGCACGAGAAGGTCATTCGCGACCCGGTGCACGACGTTATTGCGTTTCAGCTCGCCGACGAGGCGGACAGGCTGGTGTTTGAGCTGTTGCAGTGCCGGGAAGTGCAGCGACTCCGGCGGATTCGGCAGCTCGGCTTCGCCAGCCTCGCGTATCCCGGGGCCGACCACAGCCGGTACAGCCACAGCCTGGGCGTGTTCGCGACGGCAAGGCAGATTTTGGACCGCCTCGAACGCGACGCCTTCCAATTGCCGCCGGGCGACCGATCGGCGACGCTGGCGGCCGCATTGCTGCACGATCTGGGGCACGGCCCGTTCAGCCACGTCTTCGAACGCGTCAGCGGCATCCACCACGAGGGCGTCACGCGTCGGCTGATCCTCGACGACACGACCGACGTCCATCGCACACTGATCCGCTTCGAGACGACGCTGCCCGAACGCGTCGTGGCCCTGCTCGAATGTCGCGGCCATCAGGTGGCGTGCGACGTGCTGTCGAGCCAGCTGGATGCGGATCGGCTCGACTACCTGCTCCGCGACAACCTCATGACCGGCAGCCGCTACGGCCGGTACGACCTGGGCTGGCTCATCCAGGCCATGACCGTCGCCGAGGATCGGCTGGCGATCCGGCGCAAGGGCGTTTCGGCGGCGGAGGCGTACCTGCAGGCGCGGTATCACATGTACCGGCACGTCTACTTCCACAAGGTCGTCCGCTCGGCCGAGGGCATGGTGACGCTGGCACTCCGACGGGCCAGGCAGCTGATGCTCGATCCACCACGCGGCGACGTGGCGGGCGTGAACGTCGCGCTTCCGCCGGGGAGTGGATCGGTGGCCAAGGTCCTTCGCGGCGACCGTCTCGAGGCGGGCGAATTCGGCGACTTGGACGACGTCAGCGTGCTCAGCTGCTTCAAGGCCTGGCGCGACGGTGGCGATGCGGCTCTGGCTCGGCTGAGTGCCGGACTCCTGGATCGCCGGCTGTTCAAAACGATCGACCTCGCCGACTCTGACGCTCCCGAGGCCGCCGGCCAGACGGTTATCGACCAGCTGGGCGAGACCAACGCCTTCTACGACTCCGCCGCAAATCGCAGTTACGAGCCCGGCCCCGCGGGCATCCGCGTCGAAGGCGGCGTCGACCTGGCAGACGCTTCTCCTCTGGTCCGCTCGCTCGCGAACCTGGGCGACGAAGACCGCTTCCACCGACTCCACGTCGACGCGGAGCACATCGACACCGCGGTCGATCACTTGAATCGGTCGAAGTGAGGTAGCTGCGACCCTGCGGGTCGCAGTCGAGCGTCGACGGTGTTCGGACTGACTGCGATCCGCAGGATCGCAGCTACGTCGGAGTGAGCAGGGGGTCCTCACGCTCGTGCGAGCATCGACGCGTAGCCCTCGGCCAGGCTCTCGTGTCCGTCGAGTTCGAGCGTCTGCAGGACGCACGTGACCGTCGCTTCGTCCGGGCCTTCGACTTCGACGAAGTGCCCGAGTTGCTCAATGTGATCGAGGACGACCTCGCAGCCGTCGAGGGTGAAGGTCTCGCGATCCTTCTCGAAGACGAGCGCCGGTTTGTGGCCCAGCTTGCCGAAGAGCGCAATCGCGGCGTCTGCGTCGCTCGCGTCGAACTCGATCTCCTCCCGTTGCTTGAACTTCCCCGGCTGCCGTGGGCCTTTGAAGGTGATACGCACTCGCGGCTTGCCGGCTTCGTCCGTCTCGTGCCGGACCCGAAGGCCGCTGTCGGGATCGTCGAGACGCAGGTATGTGTTGACCTCGTGAACGCGTTTCACACGTGTCGCTCCCGCGTCCACCAGCCTGGTTCGCACGGGCTCGTGGTCGTCCACACGCACCTTCGCTTCGAGCTCGACAGGCATGCGACATCGTAGTTGCAACACTCCGTCATCCTGAGCGAGCGCAGCGAGTCGAAGGACCTCGTTTTCTCATCGATACGGAACCGCTGCGAGGTCCCTCGGCTGCGCTCGGGATGACGGAGAGGTTTTCCTCGTGACTCCTATCCGACGACGAAGTTGACCATCCGCCCAGGAACGACGACTTCCTTGCGGACCGTCTTGCCCTCAACGTGCGACGCGACTGCTTCGCGTGCCGCAGCCAGGGTGTCGTCCTTGGAGGCATCGGTCGCGACCGTCACCCGGCCACGCAGTTTGCCATTGACCTGCACGGGCAGTTCGACCGTGTCGGCTGCGAGTTTGGACTCATCCGCCTCGGGCCAGCCGGCGAGGACGACGCTGGTTTCCATGCCGAGCGTTTCGCGCCAGATCTCGTCCGCCAGGTGCGGCGCGAAGGGCGACAGCAACAGGGCATAGACCCGCACGAACGGCCTCGGCAGCGTCTTCTCGCGCGCGGCGAGGTTGATCAGCTCGATCAACTCCGCGATGGCCGTGTTGAACCGCAGGCCTTCAACGTGCTCGCCGACGTTGACGATCGCGCCGTTCAGCTTGCGATCGAGCTCCTCCGGCAGGGCGTCGCCCGTGGGCTCGATGTCGACGAGCGTGCGGTGGACCTTGGAGAGGAATCGGCTCATGCCGACGATGTCGCGCGTGTTCCACGGCTTCATCGCCTCCAGTGGGCCCATGTACATCTCGTAGAGGCGAAATGTGTCCGCCCCGTACTCGGCGACGACGTCATCCGGGTTGATGACGTTGCCGCGGGATTTGGACATCTTGTGGGCTTTGGCCTCGACCGCAACGCCGTCGGACTTACGGACGAAGCCGTCGCCGCGTTTTTCGACGTCGGAGGGCTCGATTCTCTCGCCGCCAAGCGAGTACTCGGTCTCGCCCAGGATCATGCCCTGGTTGACGAGCTTCTGGAACGGTTCGGGGGTCGACAGGTGCCCGAGGTCGAAGAGGACCTTGTGCCAGAAGCGGGCGTAGAGCAGGTGGAGCACCGCATGCTCAACGCCGCCGACGTAGAGGGCGACGGGCATCCAGTACTTCTCCTTCTCGGGGTCGACGAATCGCTCTGCGTTCTGCGGATCGAGGTAACGCAGGTAGTACCAGCACGAACCGGCCCACTGGGGCATGGTGTTCGTCTCACGCGTGAAGACATCTCCGTCTTTCTCGACGCGGAGCCAGTCCGTCGCCTTGGCCAGCGGACCTTCGGGGCTGCCGGTGGGCTTGAAGTCGTCCAGTTCCGGCAGCGTGATCGGAAGATCCGCCTCATCGACGGCGTGATGATTGCCGTCGCCGTCTATGAGGATCGGGAACGGCTCGCCCCAGTAACGCTGACGTGAAAAGAGCCAGTCGCGCAGCTTGTAGTTCGTTTTCGCCCGGCCGACGCCTCTGTCGACCAGGAAGTCGATCATCGACGCCTTGGCCTCGGCCATCGGCTTGCCGTCGAGGAAACCGCTGTTGGTCGCGGTGCCGTCGCCGGTGAAAGGCAGGTCGTCCCCACCACCACCTTCGACGACGCGGACGATCGGCAGGTCGAACTTCGTGGCGAACTCGAAGTCGCGCTCGTCGTGTGCCGGAACCGCCATGATCGCGCCGGTGCCGTAACCCGTCAGCACGTAGTCGGCGACCCAGACGGGGATCCTCTCGTCGTTGACCGGATTGACCGCGAACGCACCAGTGAAGACGCCGGTCTTCACCTTGGCGTCGGCCTGCCGGTCGCGGTCGCTCTTGCCGGCGGCCTGGGCGACATAGGCATCGACGGCGGCCTTCTGGTCGGGCGTCGTGATCCGGGCGACCAGCTCGTGCTCCGGGGCCAGGACCATGTACGTCGCGCCGAACAGCGTGTCGGGCCGGGTCGTGTAGACCTCGATCGTCTCGTCGTGCCCGTCGACGGAGAACTCGACGGTCGCGCCGGTGCTCTTGCCGATCCAGTTCCGCTGCATGTCCTTCAGCGAGTCGGACCAGTCCAGTCCGTCGAGGTCTTCCAGCAGACGATCCGCGTACGCGGTGATCCGCAGCATCCACTGTCGCAGCGGACGGCGCTCGACCGGATGCCCGCCGACTTCGGACTTGCCGTCGACGACCTCTTCGTTGGCCAAGGTCGTGCCGAGGGCCGGACACCAGTTGACCGGCACGTCGTCCACGAACGCCAGCCGCTGCCCGTCGATGACGGCCCGACGCTGTTCGTTCGTCAGCTTCTCGAAGTGCCGGAACAGATGGGCCTCGCCCGCGATGGCTTCCATGCCTTCTTGGACCGGGTTCTCGGCGATCGAGCCGTCGGGCGCGACGACGTAGTTGCCGTTGAACAGCTCATTCTCGAGGTGCGCGATCGGCATCGCCTTGTTGGCGACCGGGTCGAAGTAGCTGTTGTAGAGCTGCAGGAAGATCCACTGCGTCCAGCGGTAGTAGCCCGGGTCGGTCGTGTTGACCTCGCGCTCCCAGTCGTACCCGAGACCGAGCATTTCGATCTGCCGGCGGAACGTCTGAACATTCTTCGCTGTCGTCTCATGCGGGTGGACGTTGTTCTTGATGGCGTACTGCTCGGCGGGCAGGCCGAAGGCGTCCCAGCCCATCGGGTGCAGGACATTGAAGCCCTTCATCCGCTTGTACCGGCTGACGATGTCCGTCGCGGTGTACCCCTCGGGGTGGCCGACATGCAGCCCGGCGCCGCTGGGGTACGGAAACATGTCGAGCACGTAGAAGCCGGGCTTGGTCGTGTCGGCAGGGTCATCGGCGCGGTAGACGCGGTCGTCGCGCCAGAGCTGCTGATGCTTCTTCTCGATCTCGGCAAAGGGGTAGGCCATCGCGGTGGGCGAGAGTACGCGTGGATTCATGGTCCAAGCTCAAGTCGGGTCGCGCGGGCGTCCGATACAGAGCGTGATGTTCCGAGCCACCACGTCGCCACCGGCTCACGCCGCCGAGGCACCCACGTTTCCGCGGCTCTCGACGGACGGCACCGCGTGGTCCAAGCCCTCAAACGGCCCCGAACGTCGACGTCGGCTTCGCCGCATCGATCACCGCGGCCTGAAGCTCTTCGATCCCGTCACCGGCAGCTACATGATCGGCCGGACACGCGATACGAGCGACACCGGCATGTGCGTCGAACTTCCCGATCGCGTCCCAGCAAGACAGGGTGAGACGGCATTCGTTCACTTGGCCGACGGTCGTGGGCTGGTGCAGCGGTCAGGCATGATGCCCGTTCGTTACGCGTGGGTCCGCCGGATCGGCAAGACCCTGACATGCGGCCTTGAGATTCTCGCCGCCAGCGACACGATCCGCCGTGCCGCCTGAGAAAACTCGTCCGAATCGCTCGGTCCCGCTTGTTTGACGTTGCGTGGGGCCCGCCCCGTGGCGTTATGCTGCAGCGGCCCAATGTTCCGGGAGCGATTTGGAACGCGCCTTACGTCGTTACATCATCCGCATTCTGGCCGTCCACCTGGCGTTCCTGGTGGTCGCGGTGGCGGTCGTGGCGTGGGCAGGGCAGAGCTTGTACCAGGCGGCTGAGGCACAGGCGGTCAGCCAGGCGATCGATCAGGCACGGAAACCAGCGCGACAGGCGGCGGACGGCGTGCTGCGGCACTTCGGACGCGTGTTCGACACGCTCACCGTCGTCAGCCCCGATTCCCTCGTTGCCGACGAGGCCTCGGCGGGCGATCTCTGGCTCAGTCTGCGTGAGGCTGCTAGCGACGTCGTGTTCATGCGTGTCGACGACGGCTGGGCACGCGAGCTGCGCCGATTCGGTAACGCTCCGGGCCCACGCGTCGCTGAGCGGGCGGACCGACCGGTCGAACTCGATCGGCTGCTCGATGCCGACACGCCGGTGCCAGATGACGTCCGCCGGATCGCGATCCAGGTGGCCGAGCAGTCGCTGCTCGGCAGGTCGACGGCGGTGCTTGGTCCGATCCGGGTCGGGCCGCAAGACGACGAGGCGATGATGCTCGCGACCGCCGTCTCAGCAGAGACCGCTGCGGTGGCAATTGTGCCGACGGCTTATCTCGACCGGGCGTTCCTGTCCCTGAGTCGCGAACCGGGTCGGCTGGAGCTTCTGCTTGCTGATCCGAACGAACGGGAGCTTCTCGTCGGACGCTCGGACGTTGGCTGGCCGGCTTATCTCCAGTCATACGTCGATCGACGACTCGCCGGCGAGACCATGTCGCCGGAGCTCATCGACGGCAAGGCCGACATCGGCGGGGCCGTGTTCGATGGCACGATTCCTGCTGTCGCGATGGCCCGGACGGTCGACTCCAGCGGCAATCGGAGCCTTGCGACGGTCAACCTGGCGGTTGTCGCGCTGCTCAACGGCGAGTCGGCACTCGGCCCGCTCGCGGCGGTGAGCCGGACGGCGGTCCTCTGGGCGGCGGCGGTGATCGCAATCATGACCGCGATCCTCGTCAGCAGCAGCGCGCAGCTGATCCGCGGCAGGCATCGCCTCGAAAACCTTCGGACCGAGATGGTCGAGCAGGAACTGCGTGCCGCGAGGTCGATTCAGCTTCGCTGGCTGCCCGAGGACGGCATTCGCCACGTCGCCGATCGGGACGTTGACGTCGCCGCCGAAAACCTGCCAGCAAGTCACATCAGCGGCGACTTTTACAACTACTTCGAGCTACCCGGTGGCGACGCGGCCGACTGTCGACCGAACCGAACACGACTCGCACTGGTCGTCGGCGATGTCACCGGTCACGGCATGGCGGCGGCATTCCTGATGAGCACCGCCCAGCTACTCGCCGAGGCGGCGCTGCGTCGTGATCCCGACCCCGGTCATGCGCTGGGCCGGGTCAACGCTCAGCTCTCCCGTCAAGCCCACGGCGGGCAGTTTGTGACGCTGCTTCTGTGCGTCCTCGACGCCGACGCGAACGAGCTGTGCCTCGCAGCCGCGGGACATGCCGGTCCGCTGGTCTGCGACGAGCAAGGCCACTGGCGCGAGATCGAGGTGGCCGGCGACCTCGTGGCTGGCGTGATGGAGCAGGTGACCTATGAGACGACGCGTGTCCCGCTCGAAGACGTGCGATCGATGATCCTCTACACGGATGGTGCCATCGAAGCCCAAAACCTGCATGGCGAGCGGTTCAGCCTCGAAAAGCTGTGTGCGGCTCTCGAGGAGCACTTTCCCGCCGGACCGGACGATGCCAAGTCGGCGGTCACGACCGGCCTGCGGATCGTGCGTGACTTTGCAGGCGGAGCCGAATTCGAAGACGACGTGACGTTGCTCGGCGTTCACCTGCAGTCTGTCGAAGACGAACGTGTTGACGACGATGCGGCCGGCAAGCCGCACCAGCCCGTTGCGATGGTCGGTTGACCCTGCCAAGGGCACCACTAGACTGTCGGCCCGCCCGCCTCAGCGTGGGTGAAACCCGGCCTCCGGGGCTATAGTGAAATGGGATCACGTTACCATGGCATGGTAGAATTCCGGGTTCGAATCCCGGTAGCTCCACTCTCCCGACTGGCAGATTCGACGCCCGTCTGACGAACGAAGGTCCGCCCCGGCTCATCCGGGGCGTTTGCGTGGGTGACACGCTCAACAGAACCAGGCCGGCGACTCCGCGCTTTCGCGTCAATCCGTGGAAGGCCGAGTCGTCGGTTCCTGGCTGCCGAAGAGCGTCTGCCGAATGAGTTTCGCGACGTCGGTGTTGTCCATCGAGCCAGCCACGAGGTGCCCGTTGAAGCCCTCGGCTCGGACCAGGATGCCACCGGAGACGTCGTATGCACTGGCCCAGGCGATCGCGAAGGGCAGCCGACGTCCGCTGCGGTCGGCCTGGGCAAGGAAGGGCGTCCCACCGGTGCCCTCGACACCGTCGAAAGGTGCTCCACCGCGATTTTCACTCGGAACCCGAGTGGGCAGCATGTCCTCGTCGCTGACCGTCATGCCGAACGGCCGCATCCCGCCGCCGTCGGAGTCGGCCGTGGTGAACAGCAGGGTTTGCGGGTTGGCCTGGACGAATCGCCGGCAGACCCCCAACGCATCGTCCGACCGCTTCGCGGCGAGGAGGGTGCCGCTGGCGTTCTTGTTGTTGCCGAAGTTGTCGGTCCCTTCCTCCTCGGCGATCAGCAGGAACTGCTGCCCATCACGGCCGAGGATCTCCAGCGCGGCGTCGGTCATCTCCGCGATCGTCGGAGCGGCTGGGTCGTAGAGCGGCAGTCCCAGCTCGCGAAGGGTTTCTTCGGGCTTGTCGTTGAACGTGTGGTGTTCGCTGAAGACGCCCAGGACCTTCTCGGCGTCATCGGGGATGTTGGCGAGTTGCTCCCGGGTCTGGATGACGAGATAACCCATCTCCCGAGCCTCGTCGAGCAGGTTTCGCCCGTCGGTACGTTTGCCCTGGGTGTACAGCCCTTGCGTGCCTTCGGGCAAGAACCACTCTTCTCCGCCGGAGAACATGACGGCCGCGCCGCTGTGGACGAGCTTGTCGACGATCTCCTCGTAGTCGGCGCGGGCGTTGACGGAACTGACGAAGACGGCCGTACCGGGTTCGACCGCGCTGCCGCTTTGAACCAGGCCGACAGGAAGTCCCGCGGCGATGGCCTGCTTGGCGACGCTGAGGGAGCGGCCTTGGTGATCGACGGGTTCGAAACCGTCGGGACCGGCTTCGGTTCGTCCGAATGCGGAGCGTTTGACCTTGACGCCGTACGCGTGGCTGGTTGCACCGCCGTTGCTGCTGGCGGTGAGGTTGTCCGACTGGTGCCCGCGATAGACCGAAATGTGGGGCAGGAGGTCCCATTCCAGGTCGCCGTCCGGTCCGGCGTACAGCATCCTCGCCGCCGCCCACGTGCCCGCACCGGCACCGTCGGGGTGGAAGAAGATCACGCTGCCGCGGTCCCTGGGAACCTCGGCCGACGCGGCAGCGGAACTGACGAGCAACAATGCGACGAGCAGGCGGAGCGGCATTGCCGCACGGTAGTCGCCGGCGCGTTAGCAGCCTGATAAGACCCGTCCGATCTACGGTGTCGCCATGCCGAGGCTGTACATGAAGTCATTGCTCGACGCGCCGCTCGAAGCCGTCTGGGCGTTCCACGAGGACACGAAACGCGGTCTCGAAAGCCTGTCGCCACCTGAAGCCGAGGCCGAGGTCCTCAAAGCCGACAAGCCGGCCGTCGGAGCCGAGGTCATCGTGCGGGCCAAGACGCCGCTCGGCCGGCAGAAGGTCAGAGCCGTCTACCGCGAGTGGGAACCGCCGCACGGGTCTAAGCCGCACCGCATCGCCTACTTCGTCGACGAGGCCAGGATCTGGCCGTTCAGCCAGTGGCGGCACACGCACCGGTTCGAGGAGACCATCGACGAAGGGCAAACCAAGGTCTGGGCCATCGACGACGTTCGCTATGCGCTTCCAATCTGGGCGGGCGGCGTGATCGGAGCCCGCTTCGGTGCCGGGCCGCAGCTGCGGAAAATGTTCAAGTACCGACACGCGAAGCTGCGCGAACTGCTGTGTCGTCGCAGCTAGCTGGAGCAGCGGCTGAAAGGTACCTTTGTGCCGATGGCCGACACGTCGAGCGATGGATCGCTACCCGAACCGCTCCAGCGGCCAGCCTTTCTGGTCGGTGCTGAGCGCAGCGGCACGACGCTGCTGCGATTGATGCTGGATCACCACCCGAAAGTCTCGTGGCTCAGCGAGTTCGGCTTCGCCGTCGATCCGATTGGCCTTGGGATTCGAGATCGCGAGGCCTACGTCGAGGATGTTCGCAACAGTGCCCTGTTCATCTGCGCTGAACTTGAGCTTCGCGAATTCCTCGAGCCGGACGCGTGTGTCATCGACTTCCTGCGTCAGTTCTGGGAGCAGGAGCGGTCGCCGGTCGTCGGGGCGACGTGTCATCGTCACTTCGACGAGCTGCTGCGACTCTGGCCGGACGCTCGATTCGTCCACATTGTGCGTGATCCACGCGACGTGGCACGCAGCCGCATGAAGCTCGGCTGGTCCGGCCATATCTGGCAGGCGGCCGATCCGTGGCTGGACGCGGAGCTGCTGTGGGAACAGTTCGCTCCCAAGCTCGCCGACGATCGGAAGCACGAGTTGATCTTCGAGCGTCTCGTCTCTGAGCCCGAGGCCGAACTGACGCGCCTGGCTGCCTTCCTCGGCGTCGACTATGACCCGGCGATGCTGAGCTACCCGGACGACACGACCTACGAAGCCGTCAACGCCAAGCTCGCCGGTCAGTGGAAGGGCAAGATGAGCGACCGCGATCTTCAGCTCATCGACCAGAAGCTTGGCTCGTGGCTCGATCGCTACGGCTACGAGCGCCACGAGCCGGGCCGCGACGCTTCGACCGGTCCAAGCAAGCTCAAGCTGTTTCAGTTCCGCGTGAAGGACAAGGTCGGTGTCGTCGGGAACGAGATCAAGAAGTACGGCTGGCGGCCCATGCTCGCAAAAGGCGTCGGCCGGCGTCTTCGCATCGCACCGCTACACCGTTGGGCCCACGAGCAGATCAACGCCCGGCACCGCGAGTTGATCCAGTGACGGCTGCTGTTGCATTGACCGCGTCGCCGGTAGGCTCCAGCCAGGCCCGATAAGCGCCTTCCAAGCCGACCTGGCCCACTGGAAGCGTTTCGAGGCCGATTCAGGAGAGACATGCCACGCGATCTTCCTGTTGGTAATGGCCGTTTGCTCGTCACGTTTGACGATCAATATCAGCTGCGCGATCTCTACTTCCCGCACGTCGGCCAAGACAACCATGCCGGCGCAAGCCCTTGCCACTTCGGTGTTTGGGCCGAAATGCCCGGACCCAAGGGACGCAACGAGTCGGCCGGCAAGCTCGCCTGGACGAGCGACGACGGCTTCCAACGACGTCTTCGCTACCTCGATGATGCGCTGACGACGGACGTTGACCTGTGGCACGACGAGTTGCAGATCAGCCTGCACTGCAACGACGTCGTCGACTTCAACCGCA
>JBCDKH010000050.1 GCA_038746835.1 Planctomycetota bacterium
CTGGTCGTGGTGTGTTTGCCCTTGGAGTGCATCTCGCTGGTCTCGCCGACGCGGAGATCGAGCCGCGGGTCGAGCACGGACGCGAGGGAGCTCTTGCCTACGCCGCTGTGGCCGGCCAGCACGCTGGTTTTGCCGGCGAGCGCGGTCCGCAGCTCGTCGAGTCCCTCGTTCGACGTCGTGCTGGTCAGGATCGAGGCGATGCCGAGCTTTCGGTAGTGCGCGACAGCCGCGTCGGTCTCCTCGGGTGCGTCGGCCTGATCGCGCAGGTCGGCCTTGTTGACGACGACGATCGGCACCAGCCCACCGGTCTGGGCCGCGACGAGCATGCGGTCGACCAGGCCCCAACGCGGATAAGGATCGTGCATCGCGACGACGATGACGAACTGGTCCGCGTTGGCGACGATCGGGTCGAGCTTGTTCTCGTCGAACGAGTCGGCTCGCATCAAAACCGTCCGCCGTGGCTCCAGGGCTTCGATGACGCCCTCGGGCAGAAGATGGCTTTGGCCGTCGAGGGATTCGGACTCGGTCAGTCGCGTGGTGCCGCCGGTGCGACGGAAGCGGACGCGATCGCCGACGCAGATCTCGCCGTCGGTCTCGGCGATGACCTTCCGCATGGTTCGCCGGCTGGTGCAGAGCACGATCTCGCCGGCGTCATCTTCGACGCTGGAAAAGAGCGAGTGGACTTGCCGAACATCGCCGATCGGCAGCGCTTTCTTCTCCGCGGCCAGTCGTGCGTCGGCATGCCTGTCGGCGGCGGTGCGAAGGGTCTTGTTCTGCTGGTGGTACTTCGAGCGTTTGCCGAACTTCTGGGAGCCCGACCCGCGATCATCGTGGTCCGCCGCCCGGCTGCCTGACTGCTCGTCGAGCAGGAGGTCGCTGAAGTCCTTGTCTCGCGGTCGGCGTCGGGGCAACGGGGCGGAGCGTACCGGATTCGCCGTTTGCGACCCACAGAACTTGCCAACTTCGGCCGCCATGTTGCGCCAAGCGCAAGGCTTCTGGTCGAGGCGTGCGGGCTGGGTAGAGTCGCCGCGTGCCCGTTCCGCTTCGCGTTCTCGAACGCCCGCCCAGCTTGCCGGACGGCGAGGAGAAGAAGGAAAAGTGTGGCGTCTTCGGCATCTGGGGTACGCACCAGCCAGACCAGCCCGACGCCGCGGCACAAGTGACGTTTGCGGGGCTCTACGCCCAGCAGCACCGCGGCCAGGAGTCGGCCGGCATTGCCGTCACCGACGGGCACGACCTGATGGGCCACGCCGCGATGGGCCTGGTCAACCAGGTCTTCAAGCCTGATCTGCTGAAGCAGATGCACGGCCATGCTGCCGTCGGGCACGTGCGGTACTCGACCACGGGCTCCAGCCAGGTCTGCAACGCCCAGCCGCTGCTGCAACGGTTCCACCTCGGCCCCGTCGCGATTGCCCACAATGGCAACCTGATCAACGCATCGCGGTTGCGGCGTGAGTACGAGGAGGAAGGGGCGATTTTTCAGACGAGCACCGACACCGAGGTGATCGTCCACATGCTCGCCCGCCCTCGTCACGCGGCCAAGGCCGATCCGCTGGCGCACGTGCTGCAGCATCTTCAGGGCGCGTTCAGTCTGGTGTTCCTCTTCCCGGACCGCATCGAGGCGGCGCGGGATCCGCTGGGCATTCGGCCCATGTCGCTCGGGCAGCTGCCGACGGGCGAGTACGTCGTCGCGAGCGAGACGTGTGCGTTCGACGCGATCAACGCGGCGTTCGTCCGCGACATCGAGCCGGGCGAGATCGTCACGCTCGACGATCGCGGCGTGACGAGCCGGCGGTACGACTCGCCAGATCGTGTCCGGGCGCGATGTGCTTTCGAGCACGTCTACTTCGCCAACCCGGCCAGCGTGCTTTGGGGTCGCAACGTGCACCGCGTTCGCGAAACCATGGGCCGGCGGCTGGCCCAGGAGGCTCCGGCGCCGGAGGCCGACTGTGTGATGCCGATGCCCGACTCTGGCCGGAGTGCGGCGCTCGGGTTTGCCAAGGAGTCGACCCTGCCGTTCGAAGAGGCGATCGTCCCGAACCGATTCGTCGGCCGGACGTTCATCCTGCCGTCACAGGGCGATCGGGATCGGATGGTGTCGCTGAAGCTCAACATCATCGGCGAGCTGATCAAGGACCGGGAGATCGTCGTCGTCGACGACTCGATCGTCCGCGGCACGACGACGCTGTCGAAGATGCGGGCCTTACGTCGGGCCGGGGCTCGGAAGATCCATCTGCGGATCAGCTGTCCGCCGATTCGGCATCCGTGCTACTACGGGATCGACTTTGCCGACAACAAGCAGCTGATCGCCACCGGCAAGACGCAAGACGAGATCGCGGATGCGCTCGAGGTCGACTCGCTCCACTATCTCTCGCTCGAAGGCATGCTCGATGCTGCAGGGCTGAGTGAGCAGAACGCCTGCACCGCATGCTGGACGGGCGAGTACCGGGTCCCTGTCGACGAGACCTACGGGAAGTTCAGCTTCGAGCGACGACAGCTGAAGATGTTCAGCTGAGCGGTGGAGTCCATCCAGACCCGGAGCGACGCTTCGCTCTGCTCTGCGGCTTCGGGACCTGAAGACCTCGATTCAGTCACTCATCGAAGCCGATGAGCAGAGCGCAGCGTCGCTCCGGGTCCGCGTTGGAAAGCGCCTGATTACCCGCAGCAGGGCTCGAACCTGCGACCTCAGCTTTAGGAAAGCCGTGCTCTATCCAACTGAGCTATGCGGGCGGCAAGCGAAGCATAGCGGTCGGCGTCGCTAACGTGTGGCGATGGCGTCGGTCGACGAGGCTCCGTGGTGGTTGACGATGGCACACTGGGGCGTCGTCGGGCTCTACACGCTTGGCCCGCTCGTGTTGATCGTGATCGGGCTGCGTAGGAAGGCTTGGCGGTCGCGGGTCATCGCGACATGCGTCTCCGGGGCGATCATCGGATTCGGTCTCGTCGTCGGCTATGCCTTGCTTGTCGCGGGCGACGTTACCGCGATTCGGCCGGGCGTGGCAGTCGTGACCGCCTGGCTGGCGATCGGTCTGCTGGGCGTGCTCAAGGGCATTGATCTCCTCATCACGTTCGGAACTCAACGACTCGCGACGATCGTCGCCGAGGGTCGAGGCCGATATCCGCGGCGGTCAATCTTCGCGGTCGCACGCGGCATTCGGCTGGTCCTGATGCTGGTCATCGGGCTGCCCATCCTCGCGTCAGCGGCGATGGTCTACCGGCCGGCGACATCGGCACAGGCCCTGCCGGGCGGGACATCGGTCGAGGTCCAGTTCGAAACGACCGACGGCCTGACGATCGCCGGGCTCTTCTTGCCGAGTCTTTCACGGCAGACCAGCAGCGAAGTCGTCCTCGTCGTCCCGGGACTCGGCTCGGGCAAGGCCGACGCCCTACCGTCGGCGGAGGCGATTCGGTCGGTCGGCTACGACGTGCTGATCATCGACCCGCGTGCCCACGGCGACAGCGACGGCCGGCTCTCGACCTTCGGCGATCGCGAGCGGCTCGATGTCCTCGCCGCCGTCGACTGGATTCGGCGTCAAGGAGACGAACCGGTTCGTGTCTACGGCCTGGGCATGAGCATGGGCGGGGCAGCCGTCCTGGGCGCAGCAGCCGACGACGCGGGCTTCGAGGCGGTCGCGATCATCGACTCGTTCGACGACTTGCCGCAGTTGGTCGACTCGATCGTCGGCCGGCAGTTTCGCCTGGTCCCGCCGCTGCGTGCGTTGACGGAGTCGGTCGCGATTCCGCTGCTGTCGGTCCATTCGGGCCGGCCGCTCTGGCGTCACAAGCCGGCCGACGATGTGCAGACGCTCTGGCCGACGCCGGTGTTGATCGTGCACTCGTTTCGCGACGAGATCATCCCGTTCGTCCGCGGCCGGGCGTTGTACGAAGCGGCGGCCGAGCCTCGGCGGTCGTTTTGGCTGGAGGAAGAGAGCCACGCCGAGACGGTGACCTCGCCGGCTGCGATCGATGCGGTCATCCGCTTCTTCCGAGATGCGTCGGTGTTGCCGACGTTGGCGTCTGCCGGCTAGAGGAACGCGATCGCCCCGCCGGCCAAGGCAGCCAGTGCGGCGGCGGCGAGGAGCAGGTCGGCGGCGGCAGCGGCGGCACTCCCCCAGAAGCTGCCTCGCGACCGCTCGTCCGACCCGCTGTCTCGGGCCGAATCCCCATGTTGCGGCTGCGACCAGGAGGCAGATGCCGTGGGCGTGGACATGTGCTTGTTCATCGACATGACGGCGGTTGTTGATCCGGCACACACCGACCGATCGAGTTATCGGCCCGGCGTGTCGGCGTTATGAGTACCGCGGAAATGCCCGCAACTGACACCACACCCCGCACGCCGCAGTAACGTTCGCCCCGTGAGTCGCCCCGTCAGCCGTATCGCCGCCCACACCACGATCGGGGACGGAGCGCGATGGGTCGTTTCTCGCAAGAACTTGCTGCACAACCTCAGCCTCCTCCGACAGGCGGCCGGCAGTGAGCTCGTCGCGGTGGTTAAGGCCAACGCCTACGGCCACGGCATGACGGGTGTCGCAGACGCCCTCTTCTCCGGCGACGAGCCGACCAACGTGCCCGCCGCCTTCGCAGTGGCGTCGCTGGGCGAGGCACTGGCTTTGCCGAGCCACGACGTGCCGACGATGTGCCTCCGGCCGGCCGAGCTGGTCTGGGCGTTCGGCGGCGACGAGGCCAAGCGCATCGACGAAGCCATCCGACGCGGCGTCTGGCTCAGCGTCATCTCACCCGAGGCCGCCGGCGACGTCGCACGTCGTGCGGAACGTCTCGGCTCGCGTGCGATGGTGCAGGTCATGCTCGACACCGGCATGAGCCGCGAGATGTGCGTGCCCGAACGGTTCTCCGAGACCATCGACGCCGTCCTGCGTCAGCCGGCGCTCAAACTCGTCGGCCTCGGCACGCATCTGACCGACGGCGAGCTTGCAGACGAGCCGTACAGCGACGATCAGATCTGGCTCTTCCACGAGGCACTCGCCCCTGTCGAAGATCGGCTGCCACGCGGCGTCGTCCGACACGTCGCCAACAGCGGCGGCACGCTCGCCGGTCATGGGGCCGCCGACGGTTGCGACCTCGCCCGCGTCGGACTGGCGTTGTACGGCATCCATCCAGACGATCGCGCCGTTTCGACCAGTCCGCTCAAGCCCGTCGGCAAGCTGGTCGCACCGATCCTCGCCCTCCGCGACGTCCCGGCCGGTGCGAGTGTGGGCTACAACCGCACCTTCGTCGCACGCAGGCCTACGCGCATCGCCCTCTTGCCGGTTGGCTATGCGGATGGCTACCCGCGTGCCCTGTCAGGCCAGGCCGTCGTTCGCCTGCCTCGCGGCGGTCAGGACGACGTTTTCTGCCCCGTCGTCGGCCGGGTGAGCATGGATTACGTGACGATCGACGTCACCGACCTGCCCGACGTCCGTCCCGGCGACGAGGTCGTGCTGTTCGACGACGATCCGACAAGCCCGTGCAGCGTGCAGTCGCTTGCGACACGCTGCGGCACGATTCCGTACGAACTCCTGTGCCACATCGGAAACCGAGTGCGACGCGAGGTGGTATGAAGACCGTCACCCGACTCAACACTCGGCCGTTTAGCGGTGAGGGCAGCGAGCCTCGAAGCTCGCGGTGCCAATCGATTACCTGGTTCGGTTCCGGAAACCCGCTCCCGATCGAAAACCAACTCACCAACGACCAGAGTCAGACCGCTTCGGCGTGGCGATGCCGGACGAGTTCGCCTCGGGCGACGTAGAGAACGGCTTCGGCGATGTTCGTGCAGTGGTCGCCGATGCGCTCGAGGTTTTTGGCGGCCATGATGATTGGCAGGTGTCGCTCGCGTCGCTCTGCGAGGCCGACGAGGTCGAACTCGGCGTCCTGCAGCGACTGCGTGTAGAGCGCGTCCAACCGCTCGTCGCCCGAGATCGTCGACTCGGCCAGGCCAACGTCGGCCAGGTTGTACGCCTGAAGAGCACGGCCCATCAGTTCCTCGACAGCCGTCGCGAGGCCTCCAAGTGCGCCCGGCAAGCGGTACGGCCGATCGGCACGTGCGGCCTCGCTGGTCATCGGCACGACCTGGGCCGCGACGTTGCCGGCACAGTCGGCGATGCGCTCGAGCTCCGTGTTCACACGCAGCGTCATCAGGGCCGATCGGAAGTCGGTCGCGACGGGTTGGTAGAGGCTCAATAGATCGATCGCATCACGCTCGATGCGCATCTCGGCCTCGTCGATCAGGACGTCGCCGTCGACGACGCGGCGGGCGAGTGCGATGTCTCCGCGGACGAGTGCGGCACTGGCATCGCAGACCATGCGATGCACTTCGCCGGCCATCCTTGCCGAGTCGAGCCGAAGCTTTTCGAACCTGTCACGCATCGTCCATCCCATGGCAAGCGGTAAGGGTCAGTTTACGCTTCTCGAACCGAAACGGCCAATTCTCTCGGAGTTTTACGCCAGTTCTCGGTTCAAGAGCTCCAACGCAATCGCTGCCGCCTTCTGTCCGGCGTGCCCGTCGCGGAGCGGATCGACCACCTCGGCCAGGCGACGTCGGACCGTCTCGAAGGCGTCGCGATCGTCCATCAGTCGCTCGGCCGAGGCGACGATCGGTGCCGGGTCGCCGGACCACGGTATGTGCTCGTCGACGACGCGTGTGCCGTTGGCAAAGGACGGGTGGAGCAGATTGACCAGCCCGAAGGTGCGCGTCTGGACGATGCGTTTGCCGATGATTTCCCAGAGAAACTGACTTCCGCGGTAAACGATGACCATCGGCACGCCGTGTGCCGCGGTGTGGAGCGTCGCCGTTCCGCTGGTCGTCAGGCACAGATCGGCCTCGCCAAGCACGTCGTCGAACGCGTCGCGTCTGGCTTCGATCCAACTCGGAATGAGCGAGGTGACGAGGTCATGCGTCGCAGCGACGGTCGGCGTGGTGACGGCGGCGATGTCGTGCGACTTGCGAAGCTGATCCGCCGCGGCGACGAGGCCGGGCAGGTTGGCTTTGACGGTGTTGAGCCGGCTGCCGAAGTTCAGTGCGAGTCGAACCGGGCCGTCGACGCTCGGACTCGTCTCGCGTGACGCGACGGCCGGCTGGTCGTCGAAGAGCGGATGGCCGACGTAGGTCGCATCGACGCCACGTTCGCGAAGCCAGGCCTCCTCGAATGGCAGGATGCAGGCGACGCGGGTCGCGAGTTGTCGAAGCTTTTCGACGCGTCCCGGCCGACTCGCCCAGACTTGTGGGCTGACGTAGTACATCGTCTCCGAGCCGACCTCGCGTGCCAGGGCCAGGACGTGCTTGTTCATCGTCCACGAGTCGCACGCGACTACGAGGCCCGGCGGCGACGCCTGCCAGAGTCGGCGAAGCGTCCGCAGCATCGACCAGACCTCGCCGGCCCGCAGGAAGCTGGTCACGCCGAAACGGGCTCTGGTGACGGTGTCGTGGACGAGCGGAACGCCTGCCGCCTCCAGTCGCGGGCCGCCGACGGCTTCGATGGTGAGGTCGTGACGTTTGGCGATCAGTGCCTTTGCCAGTCCCGCCGCGTGCATGTCGCCGGAGGCTTCGGCGCAGCTGAGGAAGACGTCGGGCTTCGAAGGCACGCAGGAAGTTAGGAGCGGCGTGTCATGCGGCGAGGACTCGCTTCGCCCACCGCTAAGCGTGGGAATCAGATGTCGAGTTTGATCACCATCAGGACGTGGGGTCCGACGTCGGGAACGTCGTAGCGATCGCCACGCTGTTGCATACCCATCCTGAGGTAGAACTGAGTCGCCGAGACGCGGGCGTTGCACCAGAGTCGTGGGGCACCGACGTCACCGGCGTGGTCGAGGCACGCCTCGAGTAGCAATCGGCCGACGCCGGTGCCGCGGTGAGAATCGTCAACCGCCATGCCGCGGAGTTGGAGATCGTCGTGGCCCGCGTCGCTGCCACGCATGGGGCGTCGGTGGAGCGTTGCGATGCCGACGATTTGGTCTGAGTCGAAGGCACCGAAGTGTCGCGACGTCTGTTCCTTGTCGCCGTCGTACACCATCGCCTCGGGCGGCTGGTGCGCACGGAGGATGCGGTGCCGCAGGTCGTGCGTCTGGTCGGCGGCGATGGGACGAACGGCGATCACTCGGGCGGGTGCTCGGCGAGGTCCTTGAGGGCGGCGTTGAGGGCGATCACCGAGTAGGCGGTGACCATCGTCGGGTCGTTCTCACGCCACTTGGGATTGCCCGACCAGCTGCCGTCGGTGTTCTGCCGCTGGGCCAGGGCGTCGATGAGTGCGAGCCGCCAGTCAACCGGGCCGTCGATCGTGTCGAGGACGGGCTGGTCGTACGCGTCGAGCGACCGGGCGACCATGAGGTAGTAGTAGAACAGCCCCCACTCGGCCTGATTTTCGCTGGCCAGTCGCATGCCGGGATTGGCGTCGAGGGTCCAGTTGTCACCCGCCCACGCGACGGCGGCGAGGACGCGTGGGTCGTCGGCGTCGAGGCCGGCGTAGATCATGCTCTTCAGGCCCGCGTAGGTCATCGAGCCATAGCTGCGGAGACGCCTGTCGCCGTCGGGCGTCGTGGTTTCGCCGGCGAAGCTCTCGCCGGATCGGTCCTCGTCGGGCGAGTAAACGAATCCGCCGTCGTTGCCGGCCCAGGGCTGGTCGTTGCTCTCGCTGCGATTCTGCAGTCGGCTGACGAACATCCGGGCACGCTCGAAGGCCGGGTCGTCTGACGGAACGCCGGCTTCGTGCAGGGCTTCGAGAGCCATGGCCGCGTTGGACAGGTCGGGCCGGCCGGTACCGCGTGAGCGTCCGCCGTAGCCCCAGCCGCCGAAGAACGGGTCGTCCTCGCCCGAGACCGACTGCGACAGCTCCTCGCCTTCGAAGTCGGCCTGGGTTTCGGGCGTCCACTGCAGGCGACGCAAGTACGCGACGGCCGCGTCGATGGTGTCGGTGTAGCGGTCGTCGCCGGCCTTCCGGCGTGCCTCGGCGAGGGCCGTGGTGCTGATCGCGGTGTTGTAGTTGGCGAGCAGGTCGTCGTAGATGCCGCCGTCTTCGACCTGTTGGGCGACGAGTGCGTCGAAGCCGCGTCGGACGAGCGGGCTGTCGGGCGCGTAGGCGTCGTTGCCGACGAAGGCTCGCAGTGCCAGCGCCGTCACGGCAGGCGGAACGCGTTCGTCGGCTTGCCAGGTGCCGTCGGGTTGCTGTTGCTGCTGCAGGAAGGCGAGTCCGCTCGTGGCGAGCTCACGTCCCTGGTCGACGGTTTCGTTGGCGCCTGTCGAGGACGCGATTGCGACGAGTGCGGAGAGCCCGAAGGTGAGGAGCGTTCGCATGGGGTGAACTGTACCGGGCGACGATTTTTAGCGGAACGCGTGGTCGGTCGGACCCGGAGCGACGCTTCGCTCTGCTCACGGCTTCGGAGTCTTGAAGTCTCCATCTCCTAGTCGCTAGTCGCTAGTCGCTAGTCGCTAATCGCTAGCAGCTACGCATCACCGTCCGATCAACGCTCCGAGCGTGCTTCCGAAGTCGGAGAACAGGGCTGGGACCGCGGTCGGGTTCGTCAGGGTGCCGCCGAGGCGGAGGGCGGTGGCGTTGGCTTGGAGGACGTCCAGGGCTTCCTGAGCCTGGGCGAAGAACGGCAGATTGATCGCCGCAAGCGGCTTGGCCAGGACGATCACGGCACCGCTGATGGGCTGGGTGGTGGAGTTCGTGAAGAGCTGGCGAATCTCCAAATTGCCGCGGATCTCGATGCCGTCGACAAACGCCACGCCGGACGTGATGAACAGGTCGCCCGACTCCAGGCGGAACCGTGCGTCGAGGCGATCGCGGGCAGATAGCTTCACGAACCGGGTGGCATCGAGGATGACGCGGAAGAAGTTGAGCGTCGCCAGACGGCCGTCGCGAACGCGAAGGAACCCGCCGCCGTTGAAGCGGCCGATGACGCTGGACGAGGCGTCGTCGCCGCCGACCATGCGGGCGGCGTCCTCTTCGGAGAGCGAACCGATCGGGCCGAACAGCTCGACGCCGAAGTCGAGGGCGCCGCGGGCATCGCGTTCGGCCAGGCCCGCGATTTGGGCGATGTCGAGCCCGCGTCCGTCGAGCGTGCTCTGGATGAACCGGTCGCCAACGAGCTGGCCGTTGCTGTCCAGGACGCGTCGATCGCGGAACTTGGCGTAGCCGTCCAGCGTCCCGCCCGCCGCGAGGATTCGGATGCGTTCGGTCGACATGACCGTGAAGTCGAACGCACCCTGCGGCGGCGAGCCGTCGAGTCGCGGAGCCCGGCTGAGGAACGCCATGAACTGACCGCGGTCGAGTTCGACGCTGCGCCAACGGGCGTCCCGGCCGGAGAACGAGAAGTCGACGAGCACCTCGCCGCGTGGACGCTCACCGGGCGCCGGCTGGACGACGAGGCCAAAGTCGAGATCGCCCCGGCCGCCTTCGGGCAGGTCGAGCCGCTGGGCGAGCGTGTCGAGCTTCAGGTCGCCGTCGATCCAGATGCGGCTCTGCCCCGCGATGTCAGCCAGCTGCAACGTCCCGCCGCCAGTGAGCGTGGCGACGCCTGGAAGTTCGCCGCGAAGCGTGTCGAGTTCGATCTTGCCGTCGGACGCAGTGATGGCGACGTCGGTCGTGAGCAGCGTGCCCAGGCCGAGCGCCGTCGGGCCGGTGAGGAAGTCGAAGCCGAGGTCGAGTCCGCCTTCGACGACGAGCGACGACTCCTCGCCACCGAACGTGACGACGAGTGCTTCGCTGTCGAGCGAGACGAGGCCCGCGCCGACGACGCCCTCGCCGAGGGCTCCCGGCTTGGGCACCACAGGAAACGCGTCAGCCTTGATGCCGGCGACGATCAACTCGTCGGGACGATCGAGGTCGTACTCCAACGACAGCGACAGTGTGCGAGTCGGCTCGAAACCGTCGAGGTCGTCGTCGTTCTGAGCCTGCAGCAGCCTGGCAAGCTCCTCGTTGTTCCGCAGGCCGATCGGGACCGTCCGGCTCATCTCGATCGGCAGCGTCAGCTTGTTGGCGAGGTAGACCGGCGAGAGGACGATTCGGTCCGTGAGCTCAGCGTTGGCGATGGCGAGATCGCGGACGACAATCTCGCCGGCCGCCCGGATCGTGTCGGGGGCGAAGCCGTTGAGCCTGGCCTCGAAGTCGACGTCGATGATGCCTGTCGGCGTCTCGCCCGCGACCTCGATGTCGGCGACCTCGCCCAGCCGCATGACGGACAAGCCGTCCAGGTCCAGCTTGACGAGGCCGGGCTCGTCTTCGTTGAACGGAACGTCGACGTCGAGCGACAGCTTGGCTCCGAAGAAGTCGCTGCCCGCGGCGAGCACGTCAAGCTGATCCGTTGTGACGCGGGCATCGATCGACGTGCTGGCATCGCCCAGCTCGTATGGCCCGATTGCAAACTTGGCGGCCGACAGATCGCCCTTGGCGGTCAGGTCGAGGTCGGCGATCGAGCCGACGACTTCCAGGGACGCGGTCAGATCGCCGGCGATACCGGTTGCGGCGGCGTTGGACGCCTCACCGTCGCCAGCCTCCAGCTCACGACGCAGCAACGTCAGCTGCATCGACAGCGGCGGCGTGTCGTCGGTCGGTGTGGGCAGGAACAGCCCGTCGCCGAACAGGTCGATGTCGCCGTAGCGCCCGTACAAACTGGTGATTTCAACGGGATGCAGGCCGTCGTCGTCGATCTGACCCTTGGCGACGACGCCGAGGCGAAGTCCCAGCGGCTCGGCCATGCGTGGCAGCGTGAGTTGCAGGCCCTCGGCCTCGACCCAGACGCCGTAGTTGGCCGGGCGTTTGGCTTCGTTTTCGTGGTCGGGCTGGGGCAGGTAGTAGATGCCTTGAGCCTTGACGGAGCCGGCACTTCCCGACGCCTGGAGCTGGGCGAGTTCGATGTGCGGATCGTCCACGTCGTCGCGACCAGCATCGAGCCGGACGCGGACCAGCGACTGGATCGGCGGGACGGGGAACTCGACGCCTTCCGGGTCACGCGTCAGCACGCCGTCCGGAACGCTGACTTCGATGTCGAGCGTCCGAAAATCGCGATAGTTGTACCCGGTGACGTCGATCGCGGCTGAGCCGTCTTCGAACGATCGGCCCTGCGCCGTGCCGCCAAAGTCGACCGCCGCCCTCGCACGAGGTTCGCCGAATCGGCCGTACCAGAGGTCGGCCTGGAGCGTGCCGTCGATGACCATGTCGGCCGTTGGGGCGATCTGCTGAAACGCCACCGACGCCGTCGCCGTTTGGTTGGCAAGGTCGTAAACGGCCTCTTCGATTAGCACGTTGCCGTCGACCGCGTCGAGCAGAAGCCTGTCGACGACGACGGCCTCGGGCGTGACGCGAAGGACGCCCGCGATCACTTCGGCGGGTTTGGTCAGGCCGGGCAGGTTCGTCAGGCGAAGGCGTCGATCGTCGCCGTCGGTCACGTTGGGCGGCTCGACCAGAATCGTGCCGTCGGGCAGCAGTCTGAACCCGACATCGCCGGCCGCTCCGATGCCGGCGACCTGGGTCGTCGGTTCGAACGTCACCATGCCGTCGATGCCGCCGTCGCTGGTGAACTTGCCCGACCAGGCGACATCGACGTCGAGTTCCGGCAGGCCGACGAACGGGGCGATCGCTGCCGCCAGCTCGGGCGTGACACGCAGCGACGCCTCCTGCGTCAGCCCGTTGTGCGGCGTCAGCTTGGCGACTGCGGCCAACGGCCCGTCATCGGTCGAGACGTCGAACTGGTACACCAGCGGCGACAACGCCCGGCCGTGCAGTGACAAGGCTTCGAGTCGGCTCTCGTCGCCGTTGAGATTTTGGAAGACAACCTTGGCATCGCTCAGCCGCAACTCCGGTAGTGGCGGCAGGGAGATCGCACTCTTGGGTGCGTCGGGTGCCGACCCCGACGATCCACCACCGCCGGCACCGGACGCGAGCTCGATCGCCCGCAGGACGCTCCACACGCCGGAGTCGACCTCGGTCATGTGGACCGTCACGTCGTCGACTTCGACCAGGCTTGGCGAGGGGATGGCACCGACGATGCCTTGAAGCGCCGCCAACGGCAGCGGCGGGATCTTCGTGAAGATCGTCTTGACCTCGAGGACGAGTGGGCCTTGCTCTTCGGCTTCGCCTGGGAGGCGGACGACGAGGTCGCTCAGCGTGATGCCGCCCCCCCAGCCGATGTCGAGGTCGCCGATGGTGACGTCCAGACCCGCGGTCGATGTCGCGACGTCGGCCGCGATAACTCGTGCCAGCGACGTCTGAAACAGCACTGTGATGCCGACGAACGCGATCAGCATCAGCACCAGCAGAAGCGTAATCGCCTTGAAGACTCGCCTGATCCACCGCCCGAAAAAGCCGTGCGGGCTGTCAATGATGACGTGCTGAGGCTGTGGAGGTGAAGGCCGCTCCTTCGCCTCTTCAGCTGGTGGAGACTCGTCCTCGTCTGCCAAGTCAGAAGCCTAGTGATCGCGGCGGGAAGGAGGCCGCTACTCGCCCTCTTCCGTGGGCGGAATGTTGCCCGTCGTCCGCGGGCCGATGCCGAAGAAGTAGAAGTCGGTGCGACGCGTGCGACCCACGAATGGGCCGCTGCTGGCGACGAGTTCTCCCGTGTCCTTGAAATAGGCCGTGATGGAAACCGACGCGAAGCCCTTCTGCTTGATGTTCCGCAAAATTGCCAGCTCCGGCAGGATGACCGGGGCCGTCACGCTGCCAACGTCGACCTGGCCTGCGGGCAGGTTCGCACCGGGAATGCCCAGGAGAAAGTCCTCGCGGTTCACGCCGATCGCACCGCTGCGGACCTCGAGGATGACGTCCGCGGCCTCGACGGAGTCGGCCAGCTCAACGCCTTCGATCAGCATGCGATTCCGCAGCTCCGCAAGCAGAAACAGCCGCTCGTACTGCGGAACCGCACCAATGCCCGTGACGGCGACAGCGATCTCCTCATCCGTCAGCAGGTACTCATCGCTCAGGAAGACCTTGCGATCACGCAGGGCACTGAAGGCGAGCTGTGCCACGGCCTCGCGGATGGCCTCGCTCTGAAGGAATTGCTCGTCCGCTGTCTGCGGCGGGTCCGTCACGCGGATCGTCGCACAACCGGCGAGCAACAGCAGAAGCGGCAGGACAAAGCGAAGCAAGGCCACGTTGTAGGTCGGAACGCCCTCGGATGGAAGCCGTGCGGTGGCGACCAACTACGCTGACCGTGTGCCGTGCCGCCTGCTGCTGCTTGTCGTGCTGTGCCTCACGCCGCAGCTGCTGGCTCAGACCGGCCCGGCGATCCTGCTGGACGAGTTCCGACGCGAAGACCAGTTCGAACTCGAAACCGCCTGGTTCGTCGGCCTGCCCACCAAGACCGGCGGCGTCGATGCGATGGGCAACGACTTCGACCTGCGTTTCGACCAACTCCGTCTGGCCGGCCGGCTACGACTCTCGCCCGGACGTAGCGATTCCGGCCTGGCACAGGCTCAGCCGCGGCTCGGTGCCCAGCTCACGACGCTCGCGTTCGACACGCTCGACCCCGAGTTTCCACGCCGACTCAGTGACGGATCGGTCGGATTTGGCATGGGCATCTTCAAGATCGACGAGTGGATCGGCGGCGTGACGCTCGGCGTCGGCTACGCGTCGGCCGCGAGCTCGTCGAGCCCGTTCGACGTCGACGCCCCGCCCGACGGCGAGGACATCGCACCCTTCCTCCGCGAAGACGGCAACGCCCTCTACGGCCAAGCCAACTTCGTTATCGGACGGACCTGGGAGAGCGGCGACGCCTTCGGGCTGGTGCTCAACTACGACGGCAACCGGACGTTCCTGCCCGACATTCCGCTGCCGGGCTTCCAATACCGCAAACGCGTCAACAGTCAGCTGAGTTACGCCCTTGGCCTGCCGCTGACGGGGTTGCAGTGGGACCCGGCCGGGCCGTTCAGCGTGAACATCGACCTGTCGGTTCCGGACGATCTTCGCGGGCGTGTCGCGTTCGACTTCGCGACGTTCGAGGGCTCGCCGGTGCAAATCTACGGAGCCGTCAGCCGCCGAGCGACGGCCGCCCACTGGGACGAGCTGGGCAACGGGAACCGCCGGGTTTTTTTCTTCCAGTCGCTGGCCGAGGTCGGCTTCAGCATCGAGCCCGAGGCCGACGAGGTCCGCTTCCTCATCGCCGGCGGCTGGGACTTCGACCGCCGCCTGGAGACCGGCTACGACACGCGAAACCTGACGCTCCTCAGCGAAATCAACACCGGCCCGTTCATCCGCGTCTCCTTCGAAATGCGGCTGTGAGAAAACGGAAAGCTATCTCCTTTGAGCTTTCCGGCTCTGACTACGGCCGATCGGGATCGTCGTCGTCCCAGCCGTCGTCGTCTTCGTCATACGCGGAGTCTTCGGGCCGATCCTCGATCGACGCCGCCGACCAATCGCCGCGGAGGTAGCGGAAGCCGACGTAAATCAACAGCCCGCCGAACGCGAGGCCACCGACGAGTCCCGGAAGCATGCGGCGACTCTACGAGCCGAGTTCCCCACGCCGGCGGTCCGTCGTCCTCGACACCGACCTTCGACGGACTCCGACGAGTTTCAACGAACCCCGACGCCGTGCGGTGAGCGAAGCGATCCGCCGGATCGACCATGCAGCGGGCAGCACCCAGCGGGCAACAGTTCAAACCAAAACGTCGACACCACACGGAATCCCGTCGACGCCCCGCGCCTTCACCATGCCGCATCATCTCGAAACGCTGCTGGCTCGACGCAACCAAAGGCGACAAAAAGCAAAAAAGCCCCGCGGAGAGCCGCGGGGCTTCGGGGTTCAGGCGGCTGGGCCAAAGATTAGCCGACCTCTTCGAGGACGGCCTTCTGGACGTTGTTCGGGACGGGTGAGTACTTCAGCGGCTCCATCGCACTCTGGGCTCGGCCCTGCGACATGCTGCGGAGCTCGGTCGTGTAGCCGAACATTTCGGCCAGCGGAACCTCGGCCTCGATGACGCGGGTGTTGCCGCTGGTCCGCTGGTCGAGGATCAGGCCGCGACGCTTGTTGAGGTCGCCGGTGACGTTGCCGAAGAACTCGTCCGGGGTCGTGATGGTGACCTTCATGATCGGCTCCAGCAGGACCAGGCCCGCCTTGGTCGAAGCGTCGCGGAAGGCGAGGCTGCCCGCCTGCTCGTAGGCCGGGGGCTTGGAGTCGACGGCGTGGCTGCTGCCATCGATGAGCGTCACCTTGACGTTGAGCATCGGGAAGTTCGCCAGAACACCCGTCTTCATCGCGTCGCGGGCACCCTTTTCGACCGACGGGATGAACTCACGCGGAATCGCACCACCAACGACCTTGTTCTCGAAGGCCATGCCGTCGACGAACTTGAACTTGGGGTTCTCCTCGGCGTCGAAGTCTTCCTGCGTGTACGGCTCGACGGTGATGGTCGCGTCGCCGAACATGCCGCTACCGCCGGTCTGCTTTTTGAACAGGCCGCGAGCTTCGGCCGAGCCGGTGATGGTCTCCTTGTAAGCGACCTTCGGCTTGCCGACGATCACGTCGACCTTCTGCTCACGCGTGAGGCGATTGCGGATGATTTCGAGGTGCAGCTCGCCCATGCCGGCGATGATGGTTTCGCCGGTTTCCTCGTCGTAATTGGCGAAGAAGGTCGGGTCGACGCGACGCATCTGCACGAGGGCATCGCCCAGCTTCTGCTTGTCGGCGGCGCTCTTGGGCTCGATCGACATGCTGATGACCGGCTCCGGGAAGGTCGGCCGCTCCAGCAGGACGGGGTTGTCGACGTCGGTGATGGTGTCACCCGTCAGCACGTCCTTCAGGCCGACGCAGGCGATGATGTCGCCCGCCTCGCCTTGGTCGAGGGCGATGCGGTCGTCGGCCTGCATCTGGAAGATGCGGCTGAGGTTTTCCTTCTTGTCGCGGTTGACGTTCAGGATGCGGGTTCCCTTGCCGACCGTGCCCGAGTAGACGCGAACGAACGTGAGCTCGCCGAACTTGTCGGCGACGATCTTGAACGCCAAACCGCAGAACGGCTCGTCGGGGTCGCAGTGACGCTCGACGATGGTCTCCTGGTCCTTGGCGTCGATGGCCTTGACCGGCGGGAGGTCGAGCGGGCTGGGCAGGTACTCGATGACGCCATCGATGAGCTTCTGCACGCCGACGTACTTGAGGGCCGAGCCGCAGAAGACGGGGTGGAGCTTGAACTCGATCGTGCCCTTGCGAAGGGCGGCCTTGATCTCTTCCATCGAGACGTCTTCGCCTTCGAGGAACTTCTCGGCGATCGCATCGTCGACGTCGGCACAGGCCTCGACGAGCTTTTCACGCCACGCTTCGTAGGTGGGCTTGTTCTCGTCGCTGATGGGCTTCTCGGTGACAGTCGTGCCCTGGTCTTCGCCGGAGTAGTGGTACTCGACGCCCTTGACGAGGTCGATCGAGCCCTGGAACTCGTTGCCCTGCCCGATCGGGTACTGGACCGCGACGGCTGGGGCACCGAGCCGCTCTCTGATGCTGTTGAAGCTGAACTCGAAGTCGGCCCCCATCTTGTCCATCTTGTTGATGAAGCAGATGCGAGGCACGCTGTACTTGGTCGCCTGACGCCAGACCGTCTCGGACTGGGCCTCGACGCCTTCCTTACCGTCGAAGACGGCGATGGCCCCGTCGAGGACGCGGAGCGAACGCTCGACCTCGGCGGTGAAGTCGACGTGGCCGGGCGTGTCGATGACGTTGATCTGGTGCATCACGCCCTTGCGGGTGATGCCTTGTTTGTTGTCTTCTTGCTCACTCGTCTTGGCGGCTGTGTCGTCGCCGTAGAGCCACTCGGCCGGCTGCTCGTAGAGCCACGGGGCACTGATGGCAGCGGAGTAGATGGTGATGCCGCGTTGGCGTTCTTCTTCGTCGAAGTCGGTGACGGTGGTGCCGTCGTGGACCTCGCCCATCTTGTGGACTTGTCCAGTGTAGTAGAGGATTCGCTCGGAACAGGTGGTCTTGCCGGCATCGATGTGTGCAGCAATGCCAATATTTCGAAGGACGGTGTTATCGCGGGGCATTTTGAAGGGTAAGAATCTGTCTGGTAGTGGCTTAAGCGGTCGTCAGAGACGCCGCTGACCCGCTGCGTCGGCAGCTGGGCCGTCAGCAGGAGCAGCTTCCTGCCGGGTTCCACCCGGCTGTGCACGAATGCGACAGGCCGAGTGGATAGGTTGTGGAGGGTCGCGTCGAGCAAACGACGCGGGCCCGAGGAACTCGGGCGGAAGAACAGAAGCTGGCTCAGGAAGTGGCCATCATCGTCCGCTGGGCTGGTGCCGGAACCGACATTGGTTCCGTCAGGCCTTGGCCTGCGGGTCGCGGAAGGCTAGGCGGGACGACACGACGGTCAAGTTGCCCCCGATCGACGTCAACTTGTCGATTCGCAGCGCGTGAATGAGGCAGGCCCACGCGTCCGATAACGAAGTGGGCCACCTTCACGGACGAAGGGGCCATCCTCACGCCGGCCGACCCGGTCGGGTGATTGTCAGTGGGACCGTCCCGATGATCCGAACCGCTGCCCTGTGCGTCGCCCTGTTCGCTTTGAGTCTGCCCGTCCAGGCTCAATCCGGCGACGTCGCGACCGACGCTCCAGACGAATTCGCCGTGGTCCAAGGCACGCCCGGCTTTTGGCGACTCGCCAGAACGCATGACGGCACCTGGTGGTTCCTCTCGCCCGACGGCGATAAGGAGTTCCTGAACACCGTGACGACGGTCGTTCCCTACCAGCAAGGCCGGCGGGCACTCGGGCCGCACTACGTCAGCCGCGACTGGCACGGCCAGATCACCGGCAGCCTCACCGAAGGCGACGTGCCCGGCTGGGGCGTTCGGACGCACGACCGCGTGATCGAGGCCGGCTTTAAGGGCTTCGGTGCGTGGTGCCACCCCGTCTTCCACGACCCGGACGTCAACAGCGACACGCCGATCACGCGGGACCTGAACCTCTGGCTCTGGACCCATGCCGGCGGCAAGACGCGGCTCTACGACGCCGACTTCGCCGCCGTCATCGAGGACGCCGTCGAGAAACAGGTCTCGCACCTGCGTGATTCGACCACGCTTGTCGGCTACTTCACCGACAACGAACTGACCTGGCGAGACGACCGCGTCGGGCCGGCGTACTACTTCGACCACCTCGATCCGGGCGACCCGAATCGCCAGGCGGTCATCGACACCATCCGCCAGCTCTGGCCGACGGTCGAGGCGTTCAACGCTGACTGGCAGACGTCGATCGCGAGCTTCGACGAGCTCGACGGGTGGACGACGCTGCCGCATCCTGACCCGGCGTACGGCACGCTGTCGAGTGCCTTCATCGAACGCGTCGCTCGCGACTACTTCGAGCTGACGACGCGACTTGTCAAGAAGTACGACCCGAACCACCTCATCCTGGGCGTTCGCTTCAAGGGCTACGGGCCGCCGGAGGTCGTGCGGGCTCAGAAGGGTCTGACCGACGCCGTCAGCATCAACTACTACGTCGAAGACGCCCGGCTCGACCGCGAGCTGTTCGTCGGCCTGCACGAGCAGTCGGGCGGGCAGCCGGTGATGGTCACCGAGTACTCGTTCCACGCTCTCGACGGCCGCAGCGGCAACCGCAACACCTTCGGCTTCGCCGCCCAGGTGCCCGACCAGCAGGCCCGGGCCGACGGATACGAGCTGATGACCAAGCACCTCGCGGCCGTGCCGTTCATCGTCGGGGCCGATTGGTTTCAGTGGAACGACGAGCCGCCGTCGGGTCGCACGCTCGACGGAGAGGACGTGAACTTCGGCGTCGTGGACGTCGACGACCACGAGTACGAAATCCTCGTCGAGGCCGTGCGTCGGACGACGCCGCAGCTAAACGACATCCACGCCGCGGGCGACGCGACGCCCTACGCCCAAGGTGCGTGGCGTCCCGAGTTTTCGACGGAATCGCTGGTCGGGTCGATTCCGTACCTGACGACTCTGCCGCGGATCGACGGTTCGCTGCGGGAGTGGTCGGACGAGCACCGCGTGGCAGGCGTGCGGTTGAGCGAGACGATCGGTGCCGACCGGATGAACCTCTCGACGCCGACGGTCTTTGCCGGCTGGCACGAGAAGGGGCTTTACGTCGCGGTCGAGGTGACAGACCGCCAAATCCAGGCCGCCCCGCCGACGGGGCCGTGGTGGACGCAGGACGCGGTCGAGCTGTTCGTCAGCACGTCCGCCGAAACCGAAGGCCGGCCCGCTCGTGGATTCACGCCGAGCGATCACCAGTTCTTC